>DAITPV010000023.1:0-13782 GCA_036833435.1 Actinomycetota bacterium
CGGCGATCTCCACGTTCTCCTCGTGCGCCTCCCAGGTCCGGTCGATGGAGATCCCACCCGTGGACATGTTGCCGGTGGCCGCCAGCTTCACCATCTCGTCCTTCGGAGGAACGTCGTCGAGTCCGTAGCCCTGCTTGCGGACCAGCTCCCTGGCGGCGTCGTCGATCTTGATGCGGGTGAGGATCTTCTCGTGCCCGATGCCTCGCCGGGGGTCCTCGTTGGTGAGGTCCACCAGCTCCCGCACGCTGTGCTTCCCGTCGCCGGTGACGTGGGCGGGGATCCGCTCTGCCACCGCGACCATCCGTCCGCCGATAATAAGGACCCGGTAGTCGTTGCCGGTCACGAAGGACTCCACCACCATCACTCCCCGGCGTGACTCGGGGATCGCTCGCTTGAAACCGGTCCGCACCGCCCGCTCGTTCCGCAGGTCCAGGGCCACTCCCCGGCCGTGGTTGCCGTCGAGGGGCTTGACCACCACCGGGAACCCGATCTTCCGGGCCGCGGCCACGGTCTCTTCCTCGGTCCGAACGATCTCGGACTGTGGAACGGGAAGGCCGGCGGACCCCAGGAGTCGGTTGGTGAGGTTCTTGTCGGAGGCGATGTCCACGGCCAGGGCCGGGGTCATCGACGTCATGGTGGCCCGGATCCTCTTCTGGTACGTCCCCTGTCCCAGCTGCACCAGCGACGCGTCGTTGAGCCGGATGTAGGGGATGTCCCGGCCGGCCGCCTCGTCGATGAGGGCTTGCGTCGAGGGGCCGAATGCCCGGCGTTCGGCCAGGAGGATCAGCTTCTCGATCTCCTTCAGCAGGTCGAACCCGGCCTCCGGCTCGATCAGGTGGTTGACCAGGCGCACGGCGAGCTTGCCGGCCTCCAGTCCCACCCGCTCCTCGTTGTACCCGAAGATCACGTTGTACTGGCCGGGCGTCCCGGTTCCCCGAGTCTTCCCCCGGTACACGTGAGCCCCGGTCTCCCGTTGGAGCTCGATGGCCACGTGCTCGGCGACGTGGCCGAGCCACGTGCCGTCCTCCAGCCGCTCCACGAAACCGCCCGGCCGGCCCAATGAGCACGAGTGCTTGTGGAGTCCGGGAGCCACCTCGAGCAGCGCCGCGTTGAACCCCTTGAGGGTGTTCGACGGCCAGTGCTCCAGCGAGCCCAGGTCCACGAGCAGGCGGATGGCCGGCTCGTACGAGTAGTAGTTCGGGCCCCGGAACACCTGGGTCTGCAGGATCTTCAGGTCCGGCGTGGCCGGCGGCTTGGCCGAGGCCGGCTCTCGCTTGGTGCGCTTGCGGTCGGCCTTGGTTCGGGTGGCGCTCTGGCGCTCCGCGCTCACTCCGATGCCTCCCGGGCCTCGTCCTCTCCTGTGGAGATGAGCGCCCGGCCCCGGAGATCGAACCGGTACCCGGCGGGGAGTGCGTGGACGATCGCGCCGGACACCATCATCGGGCGGTGTCCCTTGATGTGGAACGCGTCGGTGTTCACCTTGGAGCCGTCGATGATCGTCACCGAGCCCCTCCCGATCACCTCCAGGGTGCGGTCGGCGTGGACGATCGCCGCGGTGTCCTCATCGAGGCCGATCCCCAGCAGGCTCGGCGACATGGCGATGGCCGCCAGCAGCCGCCCCCACCTCCCTCGCTGCTCGAAGTGCTGGTCGATCACCACGCCGTCGACCAGGCCGAGCCCGGCGGAGACGTGGACCATCCGGTGCTTGGGGCTCGCTCCGGGCCGCCCGAACGCCACCATGTGAGTGGCCACCGCGCTGGCCCCCGCGGAGGTCCCGGCGATGGCCACCCCGCGATCGTGGGCCGAAACGAGCGCGTCCTCGAGGCGGGTGCCGCCGACCACCGAGACCAGCCGGACCTGGTTGCCCCCGGTCAGGAAGACCCCGGTGGCCTCCTGGACCTTCGCCAGGACTGCAGGGTTGCTGGCCTCCTCTCGAGTCATGGGCCGGATCCCTTCCACCTTCGCCGCGCCCAGCTCCGTGAAGAGCTCGGTGTACCGCTCGTTGGCCCGCTCGCCGAAGGTGGAGGCCGTGCTGATGACCAGGATGCCGGCCTCGGGCCCGCCCGCCTCCTCCACGAACCGGGACAGGATGACCCGGTCGCGGCGTTTGTCCTCCGCGCCGCCGATCATGATGACCGGCCCCGCCGTTCCGCGGATGGGCTGCAGTGGAGAGGGTTCGTTGGGAGGCATGGGTGACTCCCATTGTACCGACCGCTTTCGGGGCCTTACGTGTGAGCCCTGGTCAGTCCCCGGCGCAGGAGCCGACCCGCTCGACGGCCGTGATTGTGTCGCCGGCGTCGACGTCGTAGGTGTCGAAGCCCGGCTGGCCATTCGCGGAGTCGTTGCCGGAGACGTTGTCCGTCGTGAAGAGGCAGTCGTTCCCGGTCCCTCCGAAGAGCTCGTCGGCCCCTCCGAACCCTCTCAGCAGGTCCCTCCCGCTGCCTCCGAGAAGGCGGTCGTTTCCGCCGTTGCCGTCCAGGATGTCGGTCTTCCCGCCACCGATCGCCAGATCGTTGCCGGGGCCCGAGATGATGGTGTCCTTGCCCGCCTGCCCCAGGAGGTCGTCCTTCCCCCCGCGGCCCTTGATGAAGTCGTTCCCACCCTTGCCGCAGATGACGTCCCGGCCGCCGTCGCCCCGGAGGTCGTCGTTCCCCGAGGTGCCGGTGATGGTGCATCCGCCCCCGGAGGCCTGGGGGGCCGCCCACGCCAGCGCTGCCACCACGGTCGCCAGGATCAGGCTCCGCCTCACGGCTCGACCCTAGGACGGCCCAGGGACTGGGGTCAAGGGGTCCTCGACCTCGGCCGATGGCCGTCCGTTAGACTTGTGCCGGAGGCGTCGCCTAGTCAGGCCTATGGCGCGGGATTGCTAATCCCGTTGGGGTGCAAGCCCCTCGCGCGTTCAAATCGCGCCGCCTCCGCGTTGCGCCCGTAGCTCAATTTGGATAGAGCGTCTGGCTACGGACCAGAAGGTTGGGGGTTCGAGTCCCTCCGGGCGTACCAACGAGGAGCATCATCAAGCATGGCCGAACGAACCGACGTCGTGGTCATCGGAGCCGGACAGGCCGGTCTGGCCACCAGCCACGAGCTCACCCGCCACGGTGTCGAGCACGTCGTCCTGGAGCGGGGCCGCGTCGGCCAGTCATGGCGTGGCAGGTGGGACAGCTTCTGCCTGGTCACCCCGAACTGGGGAGTGCAGCTCCCCGGGTTCGACTACGACGGCGATGACCCCGACGGCTACATGCCTCGTGACGAGATCGTGGGCATGTTGGAGGGCTACCGGGAGCGCTCCGAGGCCCCGGTGCGCGAAGACGTTGAGGTCACCGCGCTCACGCCGGAGCCGGACGAGGGGTTCGTGCTCGAGACGCCAGAGGGCCCGATCCGGTCGCGGTCGGTCGTGGTGTCCACCGGGGCCTACCAGAAGCCCTATCGGCCGCCGGGCGCCCCGACGCTGCCCACGGATCTTCCCCAGATCGACGCGGAGACTTATCGAAACCCAGGTGCGCTGCCGCCGGGGAAGGTCCTGATCGTGGGCAGCGGCCAGTCGGGGTGCCAGATCGCCGAGGAGCTCCTCGGCTCGGGCCGTGAGGTGTTCCTGGCCTGTGGCCGGGCTTCGTGGGTGCCCCGCCGTATCGGAGACCACGACATGTTCTGGTGGGGCGTGGAGACCGGCTTCCTCGATCACCCCATCAGCGAGCTGCCCGAACCTGCGGCCCGACTTGCGGCGAACGTTCTGGCCACGGGCCAGGGAGGCGGCCGCGATCTGAACCTCCGGACCCTGCGATGGGACGGCGTGACCCTCCTGGGTCACTTCCTGGGCGCCGATGGTCGTCGGGCCAGCTTCGCTCCAGACCTCACCGAGAGCCAGGCCTGGGGGGACGAACGCAACCGCGAGTTCATGGACCTGGTGCGAAAGCTCGTGGCGGATCGGGGCCTTCCGATGCCCGACGTCCCGGAGCCGGCTCCGTTCGAAGGGTCGGCTCCGGAAGAGCTGGACCTATCCGGGTTCGGCGTGGTGGTGTTCACCGGTGGCTTTCGCCCCGACTACGGAAGCTGGGTCCGGGTACCCGGCGCGTTCGACGACCTCGGGTTCCCCATCCACACTGATGGAGCCAGCTCAGTGTGCCCGGGGCTGTACTTCGTCGGCGTCCATTTCCTGCGCAAGCGGAAGTCCTCGCTCCTCGTCGGTGTGAAGGAAGACGCCTCCATCGTGGCTGGACAGATCGCTCAGAGACCAGGGGAGGAGAGATGACAGGACCGCTGAGGTGGCCGGCGTGGATCGGAGTGGTTGCGGAGGATCTGGAAGCACAGCGCCGGTGGTGGGGAGAGCTGCTGGGCGTCCCGGAGACCGGCTCGGGGCCCGACTACGTCGAGTTCCATCTCGACGGCCGAAAGTTCGAACTGCTCCAGCGGTCCGACGAGCCGCAGTACGACCGGCCCAGGTTCCAGGTGGGGTTCGCCGTCGATGATATCGCTGAGGCGCGCGAGGAGCTGATCCGGCGCGGGGCGGAGCCGATCTCCGAGATCATCGAGGGCGACGAGTCCTCGTGGGCGTACTTCAAGGACCCCGAGGGGAACGTCTTCGAGATCACCACCGGGTCGGGCTAGGACGACGCCGAGGTCCGTTGCGGCGAACCCGCTCCGGGCTCAGACTGGAGCGGATGCACCCACCGTTCGGTTGACCCTGACGCAGAACCCGGCACCGGGGCACCGCCCGAGCCGACACCCGGCCGGGCGCGCCTCGAGCTCCTCCTGGGTCCTGGGGGCTCCGAGCCCCCTCAGCCCACCTTCGTGACGGCCCGGCGGCACGCGTAGCGCTCCGCGGCGGCCGCCGACCCAACCTGGTTGAGGTTCGCCAGCCAGGACGCGTCGAGCTCCTGCTGGCTTGGAACGGGCGCTCCACGATTGAAGCTGAGGATGTCGATCCCTCGGGCGTAGTCCACCGCGTAGACGAAGCGATCGTCCACCCAGTAGGCCGCGCCGGCCTCGGTGGCCACCGGCTGGAAGTAGCCGACCTCCTTGATCGTCCCGAACCTTTGGTCGACCTCGAGGAACCGAACGCCGTGCTCGTACCAGCTCGCGGCCACGACCCCGTCGTTCTCCGTGAACCAGTGCCCCGAGCAGCCGAGCGCGTTCACGGCCGGGTTGCCGTCAGCCCACGTCCCGTTGAGCGGCTTGAACACCTCGAGCTGCTGGAAGGTGTTTCTGTTCAGCTTGTTGTAGTTCAGGATGCTCCAGGTCGACAGCCCTCCGGCGGCGCTACACCCGGGATTGACGTTGCTCTCGCTGTTCCCGATGACCAGCTCTCCGGGCCGAAGCAATGGACGGTGGTCCACGACCGAGATCGACCGGGGGTCCACCTGGAAGTCGTCGCCGGCTATTCCCATCTGTGGCTTCCCGGCAGAGCGTGACTTCCAGGCCGCGGCGTTCGGCCGGACGTTGTTGTGCTGGAGCCGGCTGTCCTCGTCGGATCGGGGAGCGATGGCCAGGACCACCGGGCGGCGGGGAGTGGCCTTGGCGATGTGGACCCCGGGATCCAGGATCATCCGGGGGTTGGAGTCGCTGATGATGAGCCCCGTCTCGTCCCGGTTCAGAGCGTGGATGCCTCCGACGGTGTTGCCGTCCCGGTCGATGTTCCAGCGGCCGATCTCGTCCACCCGGCCCGCCGCCAGGTCCACCTCGTAGATCCGGCCCGTTCGCCCGTAGATCACCGAGCAGCTGGCATTTGCGCACTCCGCGGTGTGCTCGGAGATGCCCGCGGCCCTCCCCCGACCCATCACTCGGTCGTTGGAGGAGGCCACGATCTCGGGGAGCGCGGGGTTGGTCACGTCGATGACTGTGATGCCGGTGGTCACCGGGTTCACCGGGACGGCCAGGGCGCCATCGGCGGCGATGACCGCCGTTCGGCCGTCGTCGCTCACCTTGAGGTCCTCGTTCTGGGAGTGGGGGAAGGGCAGGTGGCCGGCAGGGATCGGTGTCGCCGGGTCCGTGATGTCGTAGATCGATAGTCCCTTTAGGCCGGTGACGTAGAAGAACTTCTTTCCGAGGTCCTCTCGAACCACCACTTCGCCTCCCACGCCCGGGGAGTCCAGGGGGATGGTGCCGTGATAGGTGACGTTGTCAGAGGAGAGAGGAGCAGACCCCTGCGACTGGGCCGTGGCCGGGCCCGGACTGACGGCCAGCGCCGATCCGACCAGTACCGACACGAGCAGTGCGATTCTCCGCATCTCCCCCTCCCGGACCCCCCGGCTTCGTCGCCGGCTCTGCCAGTTCAATTCGACGGAATGGGCGCTCGGTCCTCCGTGGACCCAACGGACACCCCCCGGGGCCGTTGGAATAGTGCCACTCTGAGGCTCGTTACTTACCTCTGGATAGTGACCATCTGGTGGGAAGCACCAGAAACCGAAGGAGGTCAAGGAATGGTCTTTCCAGAGCTTGCTCAGCAGACGGAGTGGGGGCTCCTGGCGCTCCGGTTCGCTGTGGGCGCGATCTTCATCATCCACGGTTGGCCGAAGATCACCGGAGCCCGAGGGATGGCTGCGGCGATGTCGGGCGGCCAGGCCTCCCCTGTACTCGTGGGAGTGTTCACCATCCAGGGGCTGGTGGAGGTCGGGGGCGGCGCGCTGCTGATTCTCGGCATCCTCACCCAGCTCGTTGCGGTGGCCTTCGCCATCATCATGATCGGGGCGATCGCATTGAAGGCCTTCCGGCTGAAGATCGGCTTCGCTTCGCAGCAGGCCACGGGGTGGGAGTTCGACCTCATCCTGCTGGCGGCCAGCGTCCTGCTGTTCTTTACCGGCCCGGGTCGCCTGGCCATCCAGGGCTGATGACCGATCAGTGTCCCGGAGCGGCCACGTTCGAGCTCCTGGGCAAGAAATGGACGGCGTACATCGTGTGGGCCCTGTTGGACGGCCCGACGCGGTTCACCGCCCTCCTGTCCGCGGCCCCCGGCCTCGGCGACCGGGTGCTATCGAAGCGCCTCAAGGAGCTCGAGGCCGCGGGGGTCGTGGCACGATCCCAGTACGCGGAGATCCCTCCCCGGGTGGAGTACGACCTCACTCCGGTGGGACGGAAGCTCCGCCCGGTGATCTCGGCGATGGAGCGTTGGGGCCGCCTGTGGGAGGCTGAGGGAGGGTCCGCCGATGCTAAGGCCGGCACGCAATGAGGAGTCGGAGGAGGTTCATATGGAAGTGAAGGAGCTGGGACACCTCGTTCTGTACGTGAGAGATCTGGAGCGATCCAGGCGGTTCTACGGCCAGGTCCTCGGCTGGCCGGAGGTAGCCGGCATGGACGGTCAGGCCGCGGTGTTCTCCTCGGGCCGCACCCACCACGAGCTGCTGCTCCTGGAGGTCGGCCCGGACGCCCAACCCATCCCCGAGGGCCGGAGGGTGGGCATGTACCACTTCGGGCTGAAGGTCGGGGAGACGGACGAGGAGCTTCGGGAGGCCATCGACTCCCTTCAGAAGGAGGGAGTGCCGATCGTCGGCACGGCCGACCATAACGTCACGCACAGCGTCTACATCGTCGATCCCGACGGGAACGAGATCGAGCTGTACATCGACGTCCAGCCGGAGGTGTGGCGAGAGGACCCGCAGGCGGTCATGGCTCCGGTTCGTCCCCTGCGCTTGTAGCAGGGACACCGCCACCCGGCGTCGAAGAAGCCTCCTGTCGTGCCCGTGCTCACAGAGAGGTGACCGTGCGTCCCATTCGCTCCTTCAGGTTCGTATTTCCAGCGTTCCTTCTTGCCGCAGCCATGCTGGGCAGCCCCGCCATCGCCGAAGAGGCGGGGCCGTGGGTCTTCGATCCCCACGGCCTGAGCACCGATCGGTTCCCGGCGGCCGCCGAGCCCGAAGTCGTTGAGATCGCCGCTCACGACGGGGTCATGCTGCACACGCGCGTCTACCGTCCGGACACCTCTTCGGACCCGGAGTGGAAGACGCCGGTCATCCTGGTGCACTCGCCCTACTTCGATTACTTCTACGAGGCGGCCATGCCCGTCACCCCGTACGCGTGGCTGATCGAGCGATTCACCCCCAAGGGGTACACCGTCGTGCTGTCCGACGTCCGGGGGACCGGTGACTCCGGCGGATGCCTCGAGCAGGATGGGATCAACCAGGCCAGGGACTTCAAGACCCTCGTCGAGTACTTCGCCTCCCGCTCATGGTCCAACGGGCGGGTCGGCGCGTACGGTGCCTCGTACGACGGCGAGACCCAGAACGCCGGCGCGGTGCTGAAGCCCAGAGGCCTGGCCACTATCGTTCCCACCGCGGCGGTCAGCGGCCTGTACGACGTGGCGTACTTCGACGGCGTCCCCTTCCAGGTGTCGGGCGTGGGCTCGGCGGCCCTGTACGCCACCGACAATCAGATCCCCGGCGGACACCCCGAGCGGGTGATCCAGCGACCGGCCTGCCAGCCGGCCAACGTGATCAACGGCGGCGACCCATCCGGGGACATGACGCCGTACTGGCAGGAACGGGAGTTCCGGACGAAGGTCAAGTCGATCCGGGCTTCGGTCCTGTACATCCAGGGGTTCTCGGACCGCACCGTTGCCCCCATCAACATCGACGCCTGGTACGACCGGATCCCCACGTTCAAGCGGGCCATCTTCGGGCAGTGGCAGCACGCGTATCCGGACTCCAACCACGCCTTCGCCAGGGACGACTGGAAGGACGCCGTCCACGCCTGGTTCGACAGCGAGCTCCTTCGGCTCGGCACGGGGGTCCGCTCCTGGCCGCCGGTTCAGGTCCAGGATGAGGCAGGAACGTGGCGAGCGGCATCCACGTTCGCTTCACTGGGCGCCGAGCGCACGGTGCACCTGGGCGAGAGGACCATCGGGACCAAGGCTCCGAAAGGCACCACCGTGACGTTCGATGAGACCGGGCAGGTGGTGTGGGAGTCGGCTCCTGCAGCAGAGGAGCTCCACCTCTCGGGGCAGGTCTACCTCGAGGCCATGATCGCGCTCGACCAGCCCGACGCCCACTTCGGCGTGCTGGTGGAGGAAGTCACCGCGGCGGGGGAAGCTGAGTACCTGACGAACGGGTATCTCTCGGCCCCACACCGGGAGTCGCTGAAGCAGCCCTCACCCGTCCCCGTCGGCAAGCTCGTCAAGTACCGGATCCGGACCTTCCCGTTCGACCAGACCGTGGCCCCCGGGTCGGCTCTCCGAGTGA
The DNA here is from genome assembly GCA_036833435.1 of Actinomycetota bacterium. GTDB lineage: Bacteria > Actinomycetota > UBA4738 > UBA4738 > CALAEC01 > DAITPV01. Next base: position 9,168 of record DAITPV010000023.1, read on the forward strand.
CCCTGTTCGGCGCGGACATCGACATCGTGCCGGCAGGATCTGGCTACACGGCCGAGGTGCGGGTCGACGGTCCCACCAAGCTGATCCTTCCCGTCGTCGGGCAGGTCTGTGGCCTGGCCGTGAAGAGCCGCACCGCGCCGCAGACTTCTTACGCCTGCGACCCGGCCCTTCAGGAGCGGATCTTGTCCGGAGCCTGAACCGCGTTCAGGTAACGATCACCCGGCCGCTCATGCCGTCGTGGATCTCGCAGTGGTACTTGAACGTTCCCGGATCCTTGAACTTCCGGCTGAAGGTCTCGCCAGGATCGATGCCCCGGTTGAACAGACTGGTGTTCGAGGTGACCGTATGAGGGTTCTGGCCGCGGTTGGTCCAGGTGACCCGAGTGCCCGCGTCGATCTCCAGGAGACGCGGCCGGAACTTGTTGTCCTTGACCTTGACGGCGTCTCCGGCCGTACCGGCCGAGGCCCCCAGTGCTCCTCCTCCCAGGAGTCCCACGCAGAGTGCAGCGGACCACAGCACCTTTCCCATGACTCCACCTCCTACCTCGATTCCTGGTAGGAGTTCGCTGGAGTGGGGCTCGGGGTTCGGCTAGCTCTCGTCGCTCCTGAACGGCCAGCCGGACCCGCGATCCTCGCTTTCTCCGGATCCGCCGCCGGTTCCTCCGCCGAGGCCTCCCCACGGGCTGGGCTCGCGGGGGGGCGGGGGCCAGGTGGGCTGGGGCGGGGGTGTCGGGGCCGCGGGAGCGACAGGTGCCGCTGCCGGGCTCTTCCGAGCTGCCGGCTTCCTGCGAGCGGTGGGCTTCTTCCGTGCGGTCGTCTTCTTGGCGGTCGTCTTCTTGCGAGTGGTGGCCTTCTTCCTGGCCGCGGGCCGCTTCCGGGCCGCTGTCTTCTTTCTCCCGGTCGTCTTCTTCCGCCTCGCGGTGGCCTTCTTCCGGCCAGCGGTCTTCTTGCGCCTGGCGGTGGCCTTCCTTCGGCCGGTGCTGCGCTTCCGGGCTGCGGTCTTCTTCCGACCGGCAGTCTTCTTCCGTCCGGTCGTCTTGCGACGCGCCGTGGTCTTTCTGCGGCCGGTGCTGCGCTTGCGCGCTGCGGTCTTCTTCCGGCCCGTGGTCTTCCGTCGCGCGGTGGTCTTGCGCCGGGCGGTCGTCTTGCGACGTGCCGTGGACCTCCTTCCGGTGGTCCGCTTCCTGGCGGCCGTCTTCTTCCGACCGGTGGTCTTGCGGGTGGTCCGCTTTCGTCTCGCAGGGGCCATGCTCACTCCTCCTTCGGATCGACTTCTCTTGTACCTAACCACAGAGAGAGGATCGGAAACTAGCCCCCGCGCAGTGACAGACTGACAACCATGCCGCAGGTCATCGACCGTGAGGAGGTCGAGCGCCTCGTTCGGGAGGAGGATGCTCAGCTCGTGGAGGTGCTGCCCCGCGAGGAGTACGAAGAAGACCACATCCCCGGGGCCATCAACATCCCCTTGCGGAAGATCGATCGGGAGGCCCGCGAACGGCTCGACCGGAACCGCCCGGTGGTCGTGTACTGCTGGGACGACCCCTGAGACCTGTCCCCCCGAGCCGCGTGGCGGCTCGAATCGCTGGGCTTCGACCGTGTCTACGACTACGGCGGGGGCAAGCAGAACTGGCTGGCCGCGGGCCTGCCCACCGAAGGGTCGTTCGCCGATGTGCCCAGGGCCGGGACCCTGGCCCGGGTCGACGCGCCCACCTGCCGGTTCGACGAGCGCGTGGGTGAGGTGGCCGAGCGGGTCCGCGCCGAGGGGTGGGACGTGTGCGTCGTGGTGAACGAGCACCGGATCGTCCTCGGGATCCTCCGCTCCGAGCACCTCGAGGGGGACGCCGCCCGCACGGTCGAGGAGGTCATGCAGCCGGGGCCGAGCACCTTCCGTCCCCACGTATTCATCACCGAGATGGCCGAGTTCTTGCTCGAGCACAAGCTGGGCAGCGTCCCCATCACCACCGGGGAGGGGGAGCTGGTGGGCGTCCTGCGGCAGGAGGAGGCGGCCGAGGCCGCCGGCGAGATGCACGCCCGCCACCATCACGAAGAGGACGAACATGAGTGAGCCCCAGGTCCGGATCGTGTGCGCCGGTTGCGACCGGGAGCTGGAGGTGTGTTCCTTCTGCGAAGACGAAGGCTGCGAGGGGCCGTCGTGCTACCGGTGCATGATCATCGAGCTGAAGGAGGCCTCGCCGCCGCTCCACGGCCACGGCGGCTGAGGCCTCCCGCGTTCCCTACGACCCCGGCGCTGGTTCGAAGAGCTCGAACTTCCCGCGCATGTTGTTGTGGATCCGGCAGAAGTACTTGTACACGCCGGCCACAGCCGAGGTGAACCTGATCCGGAAGAACTCACCGGGATCCAGGACCTTGTTGAACAGCCCGTCCCGCACCGAGGTCACCGTGTGCCGGTTGTCCCCCCCGTTGGTCCATCGCACGATCTTTCCCTCCACGATGATGTCCCGGGGCTTGAACTCGTTGTCCTGCACGGTGATCTGCACCGGTGCCTTCTTCCCGCCGGCGACGGCCGGCTGAAGCGGCGTTCCCCATGCCAGTACCGCCACGGCCAGGACCGCCGCGGTCGACATCCCTTTCACGGGCCTCACCTCCCCTGGGGAATCGTAGCCCACCCCTCGGGTAGCCTGGGCGCTCGGTGGAGCGACGGGCGCTGGGACGGTCGGGGCTGGAGGTTCCCGCGGTGGGGATGGGGACCTGGCAGACCTTCGACGTCCGGGGGCCCAGGGGTGAGAGCAACGCCCGGGCCGTGGTCGACGCGGCCCTGGCCGCGGGCTCCGATTTCTTCGACTCCTCCCCCATGTACGGGGAGGCCGAGCGGATCCTGGGCCTGGCCGTCGGGGACCGGCGAGACCGAGTGCAGATCGCCACCAAGGTGTGGGCCCGGACGGTGGAGGAGGGCCGGGAGCAGATCGAGGAGGCACAGGGCTTCTTCGGCGGGATGGTGGACCTGTACCAGGTCCATAACCTGGTGGCCTGGCGGGACCACCTCACCGTGCTCGAGACACTTAAGGACCAGGGGCGGATCCGCGCGGTGGGGGCCACGCACTACAGCTCGGGGGCGTTCGACGAGCTGGCCGAGGTCATGCGGACCGGGAGGATCACCGAGGTCCAGATCCCCTACAACCCTCGGGAGCGGGCCGTGGAGCGGGAGATCCTCCCGCTGGCCCAGGATCTGGGGATCGGCGTGGTGGTGATGCGGCCGTTCGCCGGTGGCTCGCTCGTTCGCCGGCCTCCGCCCACAGAGGCCCTCGCGCCCCTGGAGCCGTTCGGCATCCGGACGTGGTCCCAGGCTCTCCTCAAGTGGGGACTGTCGGATCCCCGGTGCCACGTGGCCATCCCCGCCACGTCGCGTCCCGAGCGGATGACGGACAACGCCGCCGCAGGTGACCCGCCATGGCTGGGGGAAGAGGAGCGAGCCCTGGTCGAACGCCTGGCCGAGGGCTGAGCTCAGTCGGGAACCGCGCTCAGATCCGGAAGTGGCCGCCGGTGGCGGTCCATGTCCTTCCACGGATCGCCCACCCGAGCCAGCCGTCGAGGGAGGTTCCGGATCGTGAACTTGTCCGGCGTGACCCGGCTCAGCTCGTCCCACTCGATCGGCGCGGCCACCGGCGCACCGCGACGAGGGCGCACTGCATACGGGGGGACCGCCGTCTGGCCCGGTGAGTTGCGATGCACGTCGACGAACACCCTGCCCTTCCGTTTCTCCTTGTAGAACTCCAGCGTGAACAGGTCGGGCTTCCGGGCCGCCATCGCCCGTCCCACGGCCTCGGCGAAGTCGTGGACCTTGGCGAACCCGGCCTTGGGCTCGATGGGGCAGGTGATGTGGAGACCCTTGGATCCGGTGGTCTTGACGAAGGGGACCAGGCCGGCCTCCTCAAGCAGCTCCTTAAGGATCCGGGCCCCCTGGCGAACCACCCGGAACTCCTTCTCGGTGGCGGGGTCGAGGTCGAAGATCATCAGGTCCGCCCGGGAGAGGTGGCGGGCCCGGCACAGCATGGTGTGCGGGGTGATGCAGTTCTGGTTGGCCAGGAACGCCATGGTCGCCGGATGCTTGGCCAGGACCTGGTACTGGGTGCCCTTGCGGATCTGGAGCTTCACCCGTCCGATCCACTTGGGGAAGAACTCGGGGATGTTCTTGTGGTAGAAGCCCTGACCCTTGATCCCATCGGGGAAACGCTGCTGGCTGAGGGGGCGGTCGTGGACGTGCGGGAGCATGGTCTCTCCGATCCGCGCGTAGTACTGGACCAGGTCCCACTTGGTGATGCCGTCCTGGGGGAACAGCACCTTTTCGGGATGAGAGACCTCGACGGTCTTGTCCCCGACCTCGACCGACTTGCGCTCAGCCTTCGGGCTCACCGGGATCGATCGGGCGCTGGTGATCGCAGAGGCACGACGCTCAGTCCTTCCTCGCGGGAGGAGGAGCATAGCGCGGCGCTGAAGGCGGAAGGAATCGGGCCGCCCCGCAGAGAACTACTCAGCCGGAGGTTGCCCTGGATCCTTTCCGTTCGTTCCGTCGCTTGCTTCGCGCTCCCCTCGTTGCGTTCGTGGTCTGCACGCTCACGGCGGGAGGCGCGGTGGCCGGCCTGGCGCTAAGGACGTCG
>DAITPV010000024.1:0-13618 GCA_036833435.1 Actinomycetota bacterium
TGCTCTCCAGGTCACGGACCACGTGGATGTTGTGCACGATCTGCTTCCGCACGTACACGGGCGCTCCGTACAGACGCAGGGCCCGCTCCACGATCTCCACTGCCCGGTCGACGCCTGCACAATATCCACGCGGGGCGGCCAGCAGAATCTTCTTGATACTCACGACCTCATCGTACCGCAGGGTCCGCAAGACGCCCGTGCGTCAAAGCCACTCGCGGCGCTTGAAGATCCAGTACAGGATCCCCGCCGAGACCACCATCAGCCCGATGGCGATCCAGAAGCCCGCGGCGGTCCGGAATGCGGGGAACGGGTTGACGAAGTTCATCCCGTAAATCCCGGCGATCAGCGTGGGGACCAGGATGATCGCCGCCCACGAGGTGAGCTGCTTCATCACCTGGTTCAGGCGATTGGAGACCTGCGAGAGGTGCGCCTCCAGCGCGGTGGTCTGGAGCTCCCGGACGTTGTCGGTGAACTCGAGCACCCGGATCACGTGATCGGCCACATCGCGGAAGTACGGGCGGAGCCGGTCGGTCACCACCCCGATCTCCTCCTGGAGCAGGTCGAGCACCTCTCGCAGCGGCATCACCTTGCGGCGGAATTGCAGGACCAGCTTCTTGATGCGGAAGATGTCCTCCTGAATGTCCGGGGTTGGCTGGTCGGCGAACACCGCTTCCTCGATGTCCTCGGATGCGTCCTCGAGCCGCTCGATGACTTCGAAGTAGTCGTCGACGACTTCATCGAGCAGGGCATACAGCAACGAACCTCCGCCTTCGGCGTTCAGGTCGCCGTGCTTCCCCCATCGCCGCTTGGCCGGATCGAGGTCGAACGCGGGAGCGTACCGGAGGGTTACCAGGAAGCCCTGACCCACGAACACGTGGATCTCCGAGTCCTTGAGCTCCTCTTCCTCCAGCCTGAGTCCGTGGACCACCAGGAAGAAGTAGTTCTCGTACACGTCGACCTTGGCCCGCTGGCCGCGGTGGAGGGAGTCCTCGATCGCCAAAGGGTGGAAGTCGAATTCCTCCTGGAGCATCTTGAGCTCGTCCTCGGAGGGATCCTCGAGATCCAGCCACACCATCGTGCCGGACTCCTTCAGCAGATCGCTAATCTGGGACGGGTCGAGCTCCGTCTCGGCGACCTGGCCATTCCGGTACAGGTGGCAGGTGATCACGGCGGGGCGAGCCTAGCAGCCCCCTCGGGGCTCAACCGGGGAGTTGGAACCCGCTACTCGCCGGCCAGGGCCCGGCTCACGACCAATCGCTGGATCTCGCTGGTGCCCTCGAACAGCGTGTAGATCTTGGCGTCCCGGTACCATTTCTCCACCGGGAAATCCTTGATGTAGCCGTACCCACCGAGGACCTGCACGGCCTGCTCGGTGACCCACACGGCCACCTCCGACGCCTTCAGCTTGCTCATGGAGCCCTCGGCGTGGGAGAAGTCGATGCCGTTGCGGCCCATCCACGCGGCCCGCCAGGTGAGCAGCCGTGCCGCGTCCACCTCCAGGGCCATGTCCGCGAGCTTGAAGGCGATCCCCTGGTGCTCGACGATGGGCTTCCCGAACGTGGTGCGCTGTTTCGAGTAATCGACGGCGAACTCCAGGGCGGCCCGAGCGATCCCCAGGGCCTGGGCGGCCACCGACGGTCTGGTCATCTCGAACGTCTTCAGAGCGTGATGGGTCTTGGTGCCGTTCTTGCCCCGAGCCGCCTCGAGCTTGGCTTCGAGCTTCTCGTTGCCTCCCACCACGTTCTCCAGCGGCACTCGGCAGTCCTCGAGCAGAACCTCGGCCGTATGTGACGCCCGGATGCCCAGCTTCTTCTCCTTCTTCCCCTGCTTGAGGCCGGGGTTGTCGGGACCAACGATGAACGCTGCCTGGCCCCGGTGTCCGAGGTCCGGGTCCACCGTGGCCACCACCACGTGGACGTCGGCGATCCCGCCATTGGTGATGAACACCTTCTGCCCGTTCAGGACCCACTCGTCACCGTCTCGTTTCGCGGTGGTCCGGAGCGCCGAGACGTCCGAGCCGGCGCCGGGTTCGGTCACCGCGAACGCACCGAGCTTGGGGTCCTCGGGGGTCCCGAACATCTTGGGGGCCCACTCCGAGAGCTGCTCGGGGGTGGCCGAATAGGCCAACGAAGCCAGTGGGAGGCCGGTCCCGAAGATGCCCAGGGCGATCCCCGCGCACCCCCAGCACGACTCCTCCATCACGATCGGCAGGGTGATGCCGGTGTCGTCCTGGGAGACCATCTCGGTCCAGAAATCGAGCGAGTAGAGCCCGATCTCCGCGGCCTTCTTGACCACCGGCCAGGGGAAGTCCTCGGATTCGTCGTACTCGGCGGCCACCGGCCGCATCTCGTTCTCGGCGAAGTCATGGGCCCACTTCTTCGCCGTGAGCTGGTCCTCCGAAAGCTGGAAATCCATCGGACCTCCCTGCAGAATGGGCTCGACCGAGCTTGGTTTCCTACCGTCTGGTAGGTTACCACCAGGTAGGATAGGCGTCAAATGGCGGACACGCGCACCCACGCAAAGAGGCGGATGCGGGCGCCCGAGCGGCGAAAGCAGCTGCTCCAGGTGGCCCGGAAGGTGTTCGGCCGCCGTGGGTACCACACCGTGACCATGGACGCGGTGGCCCGCGAGGCGGGGATCACCAAGCCGATCCTGTACGACCACTTCCCCTCCAAGCGGGAGCTCTACCTGGCCCTCTTGGAAGAGGACCTCCAGTCCCTGGGTGACCGTCTCTCCGACGCCCTGGAGTCCTCTCCGGGGAACCGCGAGCGGATCCGGGCGTCCTTCCAGGCGTACTTCGACTTCGTCGACGACCACGCAGAGGGGTTCCGGCTGCTCATGCAGGAGGCCGTGGGCGGCGAGCGAGAGTTCCGGGACATGGTGTTCGAGTTCCGGAACCGCCTCCTGGATCAGGTCACCGAGGTCATCGTCCGGGAATCTCGAGGCAAGCTCGACCGGAAGGAGGCCGCAGACGTGGCCATGGGGCTGATCGGGATGGCCGAGATGGTCGCGCAGCGCAACCCGGGGGCCTCGAAGAAGGAGCGCAGCCGCACCGTGGACACCCTGGTGCGCCTGGCCTGGCGAGGGATCACCGGCCTCACCATCTAGCATGGGTGAAGCGGCGCTGTGGGCCTTCATCGGCGCCGCATCGCTTCTGGTCGGTACCGAGCTCGCGTTCCTCCTACACCCGGGCCGGCGGTTCATCGGCCTGGTGATGGCGTTCGGCGCCGGGGCCATGATCAGCGCGGTGGCCTACGAGCTGGTGCTCGAGGCACTGGAGACCGGGGAAGTCTGGACGGTGGTGATCGGGCTGGCCGCCGGCTCGCTCACGTTCTACTTCGGAAACGCCTTGATCGAGCGTTCCGGCGGGAAGGGGAGGAAGCGCACCACCGGGGAACAGGCCGAGGGCTCACCGCTGGCCATCGTGCTGGGGGCAGCGCTCGACGGTGTTCCCGAGTCAATCATCATCGGCCTCTCGTTGCTTCTGGGGACGGGTGTCAGCGTCTCCTTCCTGGCCGCGACGTTCATCTCCAATCTCCCCGAGGCCATGGCCGCCACCACCGGCTTGCAGAAAGCCGGATGGCCCCGCTTCAAGATCCGACGGCTGTGGCTGCTCGTGGTCGCCGTCTCGGCAGCCGCCGGGGCGATCGGCTACGCGGTGTTCGACGCCCTGCCGGGCGCCGAGGGGACCCTCATTCAAGGGTTCGCCGCCGGGGCGCTCCTGACCATGCTGGCCGACACGATGATGCCGGAGGCGTTCGAGTTCGGCGGGAGCCAGGTGGGCTTGTTGACCGTGGCCGGGTTCATGACCGCCCTGGGCATCGCCCAGCTCGCGTAGCCCCCACATCTCGCCCATCCGATACGATGGAACGCACCGCTGAAGGGTGGAGAGATGCCGACGAGGACGCGTCGTCGCCCGGCTCTTTCCGACCGCGACCTCGAACGCTTGGTCTCACTGCTTGGAGGCGCCGACACCGTCGAGCTGAAGCTCACGGTCCCGGAGTCCGACCACCGATCGGCTGCGGATGCGCTGGGCATGGACCCTCTGGATGCCCAGATCCGGCAGGTGTTCTTCTTCGACACCCCCGAGCTGACCCTCAACAAGCACGGCGTGGTGGCCCGGGCTCGGAGGATCCAGGGCAAGGGCGGAGACTCGGTGGTGAAGCTCCGGCCGGTGGTGCCGGATGACCTGTCCGACGAGCTCCGTCGGAACGAGGGATTCGGCGTGGAGGTCGACGCCATGCCCGGAGGCTTCGTGTGCTCCGCATCCCTCAAGGGGGTGGTAGGGGTTGACCATCCCCGGGAAGTGGCCGGTGGAGATCGGGCCATCAGGAAGCTCTTCTCCAAGGCTCAGCGAGCATTCTTCGCCGAGCACGCACCCCGGGGCACCGGTCTCGATGATCTGTCCGTGCTCGGCCCGATCAACATCTTCAAGCTGAAGTTCTCGCCGAAGGATTTCGAGCGGCGTCTGGTGGCCGAGCTGTGGCTGTACCCGAATGGATCACGGATCCTCGAGCTGTCAACCAAGTGCGCTCCGAACGAGGCCTTCCAGGTCGCGGCGGAGTCCAGGGCCTACCTCACGAAGCGAGGGATCGACCTCTCCGGTGACCAGCAGACCAAGACGAAGACGGCCCTGATGTACTTCGCCAAGGCGGCGCGGGGAGAAGCGAAGGCGACGTAACGTCCCGGGCGCACAGCCCTGGTGCCTTCCGTGACTCGGTCCTACCCCCGGGTCCCCCGTGCAGCGGTCCGGCCACGGATCGCTCCCCAGATGGCCAGGACGATCACCGCGCCGGCCACCGACCCGATGAGACCGGTGGCCCTGATCTCCAACCCGTCCCCGGAGATGAGGCTGACCAGGAGGCCGCCCACGAACGAGCCGACCAGCCCAGCCACCAACGCCTCACCCCAATTCGTGCCCCGGCCGAGGATCAGCTGGGCCAGCCATCCGGCGGCCATGCCGAGGACGATGATGAACAGGATCAGCATCGAGCCGTCAGTCGACGATGTCTCGGCCGTGCGCCGTCAGCGCCCAGATCACCGTGACGTCGATCGCGATGATCACGATCGACCACACCGGGTAGTACGGGATGAAGGCGAAGTTGGCGATGGCGCTCAGCGCGGCCATGAAGACCCCCACCGTCCTGGCCCACACGGCTCCGGTGAACAGGCCGAATCCCGCAATGAGAACGATCACCCCAACGACGAGGTGCACCCACCCCCAGGCCGAGGCATCGAACTCGAACACGTAGTTCGGCGAAACCGCCAAGAACTCGTCCTCGATGATGCCGGCGAGTCCGGTGATGGCGTGGAATCCGCCGATCAGGATCATCATCATCGCGGCAAATAGCGTGAAGCCAACCGCGGCCCCGCTGGGCTCTTTCCTCTCCGACATGTGAGCTCCCTCCCCTTCGTCGGAAGTCTCTGAAAGCCTACACCAGGGTCTTCGCCCCCCGGTAAGGTTCACCCAGGTGATTCCTGATGGCGCCTGAGCGGGCCGGATCGTGGGGCGTTCCGGCCTGGATCCGGAAGGTCGGCCTCATCAGCTGGCTCATCCTGGGCATCGGCGGGGCGCTGACTCTGGGGGCCCTGGCGATCGCGCTCACCCGCGGGGTGACCATCCCGCTGGTCATGGCCGTGGTGGTGGGAGCCGTCTTCGTCCCGTGGGTTGACGGGCTCCAGAAGCTGAAGGTGCCCCGGTGGGCCGGCAGCCTTCTGGTCGTGTTGTTCCTCCTGGCCGTTGCCGCGGGCACGATCGCCATCGTGGTGGCCGGCCTGATCAACAACGCCGCCGAGATCGCGGACAACGTCGACGCCGGGGTCGCCCACCTCAGGGAGCTCCTTGCCAGTGACCTGCCTTCTCAGATCGTCGATCAGGCCGCGGCATCGGAGGATGCGCTGGGAGGCGGACTGGTGGGCCTGGCGGTGGGAGGGCTCTCGAGCGCGGTCTCGTTCGTGGTCGGAGGATTCGTCGCCCTCAACGCCCTGTTTTTCCTCATGAAGGACGCGCACACCATCTCCACCTGGATGCGTGAGCGGGCTTCGGGCGTGGTGGCCACCACGCTCCTCGGGGATTCCGCCCGAGCGCTCCGGGCCTATTTCCGGGGGAAGACGGTGGTGGCAACGTCGAGCTCGGTCACCGTGTACCTCGGCGCGCTGATCCTGGGGGTCCCGCTGGCCGGGAGTATCGCGCTCGTCACGTTCATCACATCGTTCATCCCCTACCTCGGCGCGTTCATCGCGGGCGCGTTTGCCGTGCTCCTGGCCATCGGAGAAGGCGGCGTCCCGCTCGGATTGGGGATCCTGGCTTTCGTGATCCTGGCCAACGCGGTGGTCGAGAGCCTGGTGACCCCGTTGGCGATCGGCTCATCCCTGAATCTCCACCCGCTGGTCATCCTGGTGGTGACCCTCCTCGGTGGAGTGGTGGCGGGATTCGTGGGCATCACCCTGGCGGCTCCGCTAACCGCCATCGGCGTTCAGGTGGTGGCCAAGCTTCGGGCCGCGGGGGCATTCGACGACGAACCCACCACCGAGCCTGTTTCCAGAAGCTAGCTACTCTCCCCGGGGCTTCCTGGTCTTCCCCAGGTTGCTGACCAGAACGGCCACCACCACAACCAAGTAGAGCTGACCGATCAAGGCCTCGGACACGGCCACCATCCGACCTAGGTCGGTGACCGCGGCGAGATCACCGAATCCCACGGTGGTGATCGTCACGAAGCTAAAGTACACGAAGTCGATGGAGCCTCCCAGGCGTTGTCCCGCGAAGAACGGCCCGTCGGTCAGGGCGGCGATCGAACCGTAGAGGAAGGCGAAGAACAGCCCGGCCAGGAGGTACAGGCACAGGGCCCCGAGGACCGTCTGGAAGGTCACGGCCGTCTGTTGTCCGAGCCTACGGCCGATGGCCACCGGCGCCCCCAGCGCCAGGAGAGATCCCACCATCGGCACCGCCCACTCCGCCCCTCCCTGCTCGCCGAGCAAGGAGGAGATCGCCGTGCCGACGATGGCGGCGCCGACCACCACAGCGGCGACGAGCCGCACCCGTTGCCGGGCCTCCGTGAGGCGCAGCACGAGCAGGAGGGTCACACCCAGCAGGGTGACGGCGAGGAACCGACCCCAGCCCTCGTCCCCTACTCCCGCGAAGGCCAGGATGGACAGCACGATCGATGCGAGGATCACGCCGAAGCGGTCGCCGTCGGCGTTCATGAGAACTTGGGATCGCACCCGATCCCCCACCATCAGCTGTGGTTCACGCCGGCTGCTTCTGAAGCCCTCTGAGCTTGAATGCCAGGAAGATCTCCATGATCCCTCGCGCAAGAGCGGCCGCTCCCACCCAGATGATCAGCAGGGCGATCGATTGCACGGGGCTCCCTGCCGCCCAGAACCCGATGAGGAGCTCGACGATCCCGATCACCAGGCCCAGCCACCACAGGTCATGGGTCCGATCGGACAGGGACACCGTGATGTCCAGGAATCCTTTGAACAGCAGGTACCAGCCGATAATCGCCGCGAAAGCAAGGAACGACGTCTCGGGTCGGACGAACGCGAACACACCGGCCAGGATGAAGATGAGGCCCATCACGGCGTGCAGCCACTTCCAGCTGTCCACGACGCCGGCCGTGACGAACTCGTTCAGCCCGGCGAAGATGAACAGGAACCCGGCCATCGTGGCGATCGCAGCGACGGAGCCGAAGTCGGCGTCCAGGACGATCTTGGCCACGATCAGCCAGGCAATCCCGGTGATCAGGAAGATCCACCACGGCCCGGCCATCCGAGCGATGGCTTGTCCCTCCGATCGTGCTTCCACCGGTCCTCCCTTCCGAGTGATCAGGCGAAATCATACGTTCTCCCCTTGCTCGAACTGCTGGTTCGGCGTGCCGATCAGGTAGCTCACCCCGAGCTCGTACAGACCAAGGATCACCAGCACGATGATCACGCTGGCCCAGGAAAGGTCGACCAGGAAGAGCGCCAGGACTGCCACCACGATGCCGGCGAGCCGGAGCCCGTCCGAGTGAGCCCGGGCCCAGGCCCCCACCCGCCGGGCCCCGTCGGAGGTGGCTCCTTTTCGCGTCCGCTCACCGAGTCGAACGAGCCACGCCGGGCGGCCGGCCAGGTACGCGGCCAGCGCCACCACGATGCCCCCGATCAGCAGGATGGTGGTGAAGTCGACCAGTCCGACGAAGACGTTGCGGACCACGTCCGTGATCGCCCCACGGGCCCCTTCGCCGGCGAGATCGACGATGGCGTCCTCGACGGCCTGGACGCCGAGCCGGGCGAGCAGCGCGCCGAGGAGGAACCCGATCGCCAGCTGGATGAGCGTGCGTCGCCGGTTCACCGACACGATCAGCGAGGCCACGAGGAGCACGGCAGTCACCACGATGATCACCACGATCAGGAGATCGAGGAGACGGAGGGCGTCCTGCGCCGCGGCCAGCCGGTCCGAGCTGAACACCTTGACCTGGCCGAAGTCCTCCGGCAGCGTCACCCCGAGCCGGGTCTCGAGCAGATCCGCCGCCGCTTGCGGCGCGCCGGTGGCCTGGATCTCTTCGGCGGATGGGAGATCCACGGGGCGGCCGAGGAGGTCCGAGATGAGATCCTGCGTCGCGGCCAGGGCCCGGTTGGCCAGCGGGATCAGGTCGAGGGTCACGGTGCCCCCCTCGACGGTCACCCCCGGTCGAGTCTCTCCGCGAAGGACCCGGATGATCGCGTCGTGAGCGGCCCGGCTGGTGTCCACCCACAGCTCCCTGGCTCCGGGCGTCTCCAGCATCCCGCCGATCCGCGTCCGCAGACGTTCCTGGACGGCGTCGGCGACGGGGCCGGCGAGAAGCTCCGCCTGAGGCGGCAGCTGTTCCACCCCGGCCAGGGTGGTCGCCACGCGATCCTCCACGTCCAGGCCGCTCACGATGGCCGTGGATAGGCGGAAGCTGATCCGGTCCACCACCTCCGGTTCGCGGATGATCCTTCCGGAGAGCTCCGCCCACCGATCTGAGTTCAGCAGCTGCTGGTTTGCCCACAGGGCCACCAGGCTGGCGACGGCACCGAGGCTGGTGAGAACCACCAGGAAGACGGCGAGCATCCTTCGCAGCCGACCCTTGCGCGCCACGACACGGAGCGTAGCGCCCGGCGGCGCCACATGCGGCTTCCGGCCCTCCCCACCGCTATCATCAGGCCAAGGTGGCTGCAACGTCCCGAGACGGGATCTGGTGGATCGGACTCCTCGCCGGCCTCACCAACGTCGTTCTGGGCATCTTGCTGATCGCCGCACCCAGACGCTCCCTGGCGACCCTGGCGTGGCTGGCCGGGGTGGGGATCTTCGTGTGGGGGGTGCGCATGGCGGCCGCCGCCTTCCGACAGCCCGATCGGGTCGACCGCACCGGGGGCCTGCTCATTGCCTTCATGGCCGTGGGGCTGGGCCTGGCCATCGTGATCGTGCCGGAGGTGTCCCTGCGATTGCTGCGGATCCTGGTGGGGATCGCCGCGATCCTATGGGGCCTTCAGGACTCGGGCCGGCCATCCCTGTCGGGCCGTTCTCGGTGGTGGGTGTTCCTCGTTCGTGGCCTGGGAAGCCTCGGGCTCGGGCTGGCGCTGATCTTCATCCCGGAGCCGACCGTTTCCCTGATCGGCGTTCTCCTGGGGATCCTGCTCCTGTTGTGGGGCGTGGTGGAAGTGATCGCGTCGTTCGTCTGGAAGCCTGCTCGATCAGCCTGAGCGGCGAACCGAACGTATTGGATCCGAGCTCGCTCTGACCCCAGCCCTGAGCCGCTCGTGATAGACCACCCGCGTTCCCGCCAGGAGGTCATGCCATCCTCGACGGTGGTCGTCGACGATCACCCACAGGAACCCCGCGCCGAGGGGGATCGTCGACAGGACGTAGCCAACGAACCGGAGGAGCGACCGGAGCACACCGGGTCTCGCTCCATCCGTGGTGGTGACGGCCAGGCCGAAGAACGCCTTCCCTGGCGTTCGCCCGAACACCGACCAGCCCACCACGTTGTACGCGATGATCAGAAGGGCGCCGCCGATCGAGACGACCCATGGGCTGAGGTCCCCGCGGACCTCCGGACGGAACAGGAATCCGGCGACCTGCACGATCCCCCAGCCGATCAACGAGGTCGCGACGCCGAACAGGATCGCGTCGGTGACGAACGCGGCCGACCTGCTGGCGAAGCCGGCGGGCTCCCCCTCCCGGGCTTCGTTCACGGTGACGGCGGCGCCGGAGAACGGGGTCTCCTGCGGAGCAGACGTCGGGCCAACGTCTCGATCCGATCGTCCATCCCCGCCGCCCGGTTCCTGACGTCGTCGACTGCGTCCTCCACCGCCGAGGTGCTCTGCGTGCGGATGGCCTCTCGGACCGCGGGATCGTCGGCCATGCGCTCGATCAGCGAGTCCACCGTTTGGTCGACGAGCGACCTGGCCATCTGGCGGGACCGGGCCAGCTCGTCGCGTCCGGCCGTCCCCAGCGCCCCGATCCGCTCCCGGGCCCTCCTCCGCACCTGCGCCGCCGGCTCGGACAGGAACCCGGGAACCATCCGCCCCACCGTCTCCGTGACGTCTCCGGCGACCCTCAGCCCCCTGCGGGCGACCCCGGCTCCGATCGATGCGACCGACCCCACGGTGCGAGCCCCTTTGGTGGCCGCCCCGATCATCGTGTCGGCAGCCGACTCGGCGGGACGCTCGCCGCCCTCCTCTTCGGCGCGAGCCCGAGCGTCCTCCGTCCCCAGGGCCTGGAGACGGGCCTTGACGGCCTCCAGTCCGAGTGAGGCCGTGCCCACCAGGATCCGCGCGGCCGTGGCCAGGACATCGGTGTCGGGGGGCTCCGGTGAGCGTTGCCCGGCAGACTCCGGGTTCACGGAGGGGTCTTCGGCCGTCGCAGGATGCGGGCTCGGCTCCACCGCGTCACTCCTCTCCCCGGACATTCCCCGCTCTCCGATTCGCCCGGAGCGTACCGCACCCGAGCTCGGCCCGGCCGGAAAGACGAGCGGAGGATTCGGGTAAGGTTGACGGGTCCATGAGTGACCCGAGTCGCGATACCGACCGCTGGGCCGGTCTCGTGGTCTTCGCCGCGGTGATGATGTTCCTGGTGGGTGGCTCTCACATCATCGCGGGGCTGGGTGTGATCTCCGATCCCGAGTCCGTCGAGGTCGGCCGGCCATTGCTCCTGGATCTCGAGGTGTGGGGGTGGGTCCATCTCTTCCTGGGGATCCTGATCATCTTCGCCGGCATCGGACTGTACAGCGGGGCGACGTGGGCCCGGGTGGTGGGGATCGTCCTTGCCACGGCGAGCGCACTCGGTGCCTTCACGTCTCTGTCCGACAGTCCCCGGGCCTTGATCCTGATCGGAATCGACGTCCTGATCATCTGGGCCCTCGCGAGGCACGGGGCAGCGCTCCGGGTTCCGGAGAAAGGCGAGCGGTAGCCGGCCAGAGCAACATGTCCAAGAACCCGGACGTCGAGCGCGTCACCACCCCCAGCAGTGCCGGTGGAGCTCCGAGCGAATCGGTCGGTCGTCGACGGGCGACGGAGCTCCTCAAAGGAGAGCGCCCCACCCCCGCCAATCCAACGCCGGGAACCGAAGAGGTCGCCGGAGTACCCACCGCGAAGCGCGTGGTACCCCCCGAGCTCGGAACCGACGCGATCGCCGTGCTCGAGGGACGAGCGTTCTTCTACTCCGACGAGCGAGGCGACGTCCCTCCAGGCTCCATCGGCGGCTTCGTGCGGAACGACACGCGATTCATCGGAACGTGGGTCCTCACGATGAACGGGCAGCCCTTGCCGCTGCTCACTTCCAACCAGGTCGACTACTACTCTGCGGCGTTCTTCCTCACCAATCCGGAGCTGCCCGACGCCATCAAGAACGCGCTGGCGATCCGCCGAACGCGATTCGTCGGAGACATCGTGCAGGAGAAGATCAGCATCCACAGCTATGTGGACCAACCCGTTCACTGCGAGCTCCGGCTCACGGTAGGAACCGACTTCGCCGATCTGTTCGAGATCAAGGACGTCGTCCGGGACCGGAGCGAGCAGACTCGAACCGAGAGCGACCCCTCCACGGGGACCATCTCCTTCCGCTATGCCAACCAGGCGTTCGAGGCCACGTCCACCATTCAAGCCGACGGCGTCAGCAGGATCGACGGCACCTCGTTCGTGTGGGATCTGTCCCTCGATCCGCGCGAGGAATGGAAGACGACCGTAACCGTCCGGGTGGAGCATCCGCGGGCCGGTGCGGAAGAGTCGCACGACGACTTCGGTGACATCCGGAAGAAGGCAGACGACTCGCTCTCCCGGTGGATGGAACAGGTTCCGACGTTCGAGTCCGACTCCGACGAGCTTGAGGCCGTGTTCCGTCGATCGGTGATCGATCTGGCAGCCCTGCGGGTGAGCGGAAAGCTCCCCGGCACCGAGCAGAGATACTCGCTCCCGGCAGCGGGACTCCCGTGGTTCATGACGCTGTTCGGACGCGACACCCTTCTCACCGCGATGATGTCGATCTGGGTGGGACCGGAGCTCGCCCGAGGCGGGCTCGTCACGTTGGCTGCCTTGCAGGGAACCAACACGGACGATTTCCGTGACGAGGAGCCCGGGAAGATCGCGCACGAGTGGAGAACGGGAGAGCTCACCCACCTCGGGCTCAAGCCGCACAACCCGTACTACGGGAACACCGACGCAACCCAGCTGTGGCTCATCCTTCTTTCCCTCTATTGGCGCTGGACCAGAGACGATCAGTTCGTCCGAGACATGAAAGAGACCGTCGTCCGGGCACTGGAGTGGGTCGACACCCACGGGGATCCTGACCGCGACGGCTACATCGAGTATCAAACCCGGTCTTCTCAAGGGCTCGGGAATCAGTGCTGGAAGGACTCGTTCGACGGGGTCCAGTTCGCGGATGGAAGGATCCCCTATCTCCCGATCGCCATCGCGGAAGCTCAAGGCTATGCGTACGACGCCAAGATGCGGGTGGCCGAGCTCGCCGAGCGGATCTATCTCGATCCGGACTGGGCGGCCCGCCTCCGCAACGAGGCAGAGGAGCTCAAGGTCAGGTTCAACCGCGACTTCTGGATCGACGGTCGGGGCGGGTACTACGCGATCGGCCTGGACGGCGACAAGCGACCGATCGATTCCATGACCTCGAACATGGGCCAGCTGCTGGCCACGGGAATCGTCCCCGAGGACCGGGCCAAGATCATGTCGGACCAGCTGATGTCCGACCAGATGTTCTCCGGCTGGGGCGTCCGCACCACGTCAACCGAGGACGCCGGGTTCAATCCCATCGGCTATCACGTCGGCACGATCTGGCCACACGACAATGCGTTGATCGCCCTGGGACTGCATCGCTATGGCTTCCGGGATCAGGCCAATCGCATCTCGCTCGCCCTCCTCGACGCCGCCACCCACTCCGGCTCTCGGCTCCCAGAAGCGTTCGCCGGGTTTTCTCGGCAGGTCGGGCGGTTCCCCGTTCCTTATCCCACCGCCTGCAGCCCACAGGCCTGGGCCACCGCAGCGCCCTTCGCGTTCATCACCGTGATGCTCGGCCTCGACGTCCGCGGTCAGGAGCTCGTTTCGCGCCCGGCTCTCCCGGAATCCATCGGCCGGATCAAGATCCGTGGTCTGAGGGCGTTCGAAC
>DAITPV010000025.1:0-13222 GCA_036833435.1 Actinomycetota bacterium
CCGGGCTCCTGGTCGGCGTCCCGGTGCCGGACCCGCAGGCCACGATCCGCGGGCTCATCGACCGGGGGTTCCTGGCCACCGTGGCCGGGCCCGGCGCCGTCCGGGTGACCCCGCCGCTGACCGTGGACCGAGCCTCCGTGGATCAGTTCGTCGAGGCCTTCGCCGCCGTGGTGACGTCTCGGGTCTCGGAGGGCGTGGCGTGAAGCGCCAGCGACAGCAGGCGCTGCTCGAGCTGATCGTTCGCGAGCCGCTGGGCAGCCAGGAGCAGATCCGGAGCCGCCTGTCCCGGCTGGGGCACCCGGCCACCCAGTCCACGATCTCCCGGGACCTCGAGGAGCTGGGGCTGGTTCGGGTCCGGGACGCCGAAGGCCGGCAGCGATACGTGGTCGCCGGCAACGGAGACCCTCACCCCGTGGTCCCCCTGGATGCCCTCCTTCGAGAGTTCGTCACCGATGTGGAGCCCTCCGGGAACCTCCTGGTGGTGAAGACCCTGCCCGGGGCGGCGAACGCGGTGGCCGACGGACTGGACCGCGCGTCGTCGCCCGAAACGTTGGGCACGGTGGCGGGAGACGACACCATCCTGGTGATCCTCCGGGAGAAGGTCAGCGCCCGGCGGATCGCCCGGCGGCTCCGAGTCAGCGCGGGGCTTGCATGAGCCAGCGCGTGGTCCTGGCCTACTCCGGCGGGCTGGACACCTCCGTGGCGGCCCGCAGCCTTCGCGAGGAGCGCGGGCTGGAGGTGGTGGCCGCCTTCGTGGACCTCGGGCAACCCTTCGATCGAGCGGAGGTCGAGGCCCGGGCTGCGGCGGCCGGCGCGGATCTTGTGGTGGTCGACGCTCGCGAGGAGTTCGCCGAGTCGTTCTGCCTCCCCGCCCTGCAGGCCAACGCGCTGTACGAGGGGAAGTACCCGCTGGTCTCGGCCCTGGCCCGTCCGCTGATCGCGGCCCGGGTCGTGGAGGTCGCCCGGGAGCGGGATGCGGGACTGGTGGCCCACGGGTGCACGGGCAAGGGGAACGACCAGGTGCGGTTCGAGACCTCGTTCGCCGCGCTGGCTCCGGACCTCGGGGTCCTGGCCCCCGTCCGGGAGACCGCGCTCTCGCGAGAGGACGCCCTGTCCCGGGCCCGGGACTGGAACATCCCGGTGGCCGCGGAGTCGAAGACGTACTCGGTCGACGAGAACCTGTGGGGACGCACGGTGGAATGCGGTCCGTTGGAGGATCCCTGGTCGGAGCCGCCCGGCGACGCGTTCGAGCTGACCGTCGACCCTCGGAATGCCCCCGACCATCCCGTGGAGGTCACCGTGACGTTCGAGGCCGGACGGCCGGTGGGGCTGGAGGGCGAGCCATTCCGCTTCCCGGACCTGGTGGCCCGGCTGACCGCCATCGGCGGGGCGAACGGCTTCGGCCGGGTGGACATGATCGAGAACCGCCTGGTGGGCATCAAGTCCCGAGAGCTGTACGAGGTCCCCGGAGCCCTGGCCCTCATCGCCGCGCACCGCGACCTCGAGGACCTGACGCTGGAGCGCGACCTGGCTCACGAGAAGTCGGCCACCGAGCGCCGGTGGGCCGAGCTCTGCTACTACGGCCAGTGGTACGGGCCCCTCCACGAGAGCCTCCGAACCTTCGTGGCGTCCACCCAGGAACGGGTGACCGGTGACATCCGGCTCCGGTTCTACAAGGGAGCGTGCACGGTGGTGGGCCGCCGGAGCCCCGCCGCGCTGTACGACCTGTCGCTGGCCACGTACGACGCTGCCGCCGACCGGTTCGACCACCGGCAGGCCGCGGGATTCGTCTCGTTGTGGTCGCTCCCGCTTCGGGTGTGGGCGGAGCGGCGGCCGGAAGAGGCGCCGGACCAGAGCTCCACTCCTCCCCCTCCGGTCCCCGAGCTCCCCCGCAGCCGTGCCGTCACCGAGCCTACCCCGGACGGCGAGCCATCCGCACCGGCTCCCGTGTGGTCGGGCCGGTTCGACGAGTCTCCCGCCCCGGACGCCGCGGCGTTCACCCGTTCGAAGGCCGACCGCCGGCTGGTCGCCCAGGATGTGGCCGCCACCCGGGCCCACGTCCGCGCGCTGCATCGGGCAGGGCTGCTCGACGCCGAAGGACGAGACCGTCTGATCGAGGAGCTCGACCGGCTGTCGGTCGAAGCCGCTGCGGGCGCCTTCCCGTTCCACGACGACGACGAGGACGTCCATTCCGCGGTTGAGCGCATCCTCACCGACCGGCTCGGCGACCTGGGAGCCCGGGTTCACGCCGGGCGAAGCCGGAACGATCTGGTGGCTGCGGACCTCCGCCTGTGGGTCAAGGACGCGGCGGCCGATCTTGCCGAGCGGGTCCGGGCCCTGGCGCTGACGCTTGGCGGACGTGCCGAGGAGCACGTCGACGCGGTGATGCCCGGCTACACCCACCTCCAACGGGCCCAGCCGGTGACGCTGGCCCACCATCTCCTGGCCCACGCCTTCCCCCTGGCTCGAGACGCCGAGCGTCTGGACCGAGCGGGACGAGCGGCGGACATCTCCCCGCTCGGAGCAGGAGCCCTGGCCGGTTCCTCGCTGGGGATCGATCCCGCGGAGACCGCAGCCAACCTGGGGTTCGGGGGCGCGTTCGACAACTCGATCGACGCCACGGCCGATCGCGACTTCGCCCTGGAGTTCCTGACGGCGTGCCTCCACACCGCCGTGCACGTCTCCCGGCTGGCCGAGGACCTGGTGCTGTGGTGCTCGCAGGAGTTCGGGTTCGCCAGCCCGTCGGACGCCTATGCCACCGGGTCGAGCATGATGCCGCACAAGCGGAACCCCGACGTCGCGGAGCTGGCCAGGGCTCAGGCCGGCCGGGTCCTCGGCGATGTGGTCGCCCTGGCCACCGTGCTCAAGGGACTCCCGCTGGCCTACGACCGCGACCTGCAGGAGGACAAGCCCGCGGTGTTCGATGCGCACGACTCGCTGGCCGGCGCGCTCGACGCGTTGCGCGGCATGGTCGCGTCCCTGACGTTCGACACCGAGCGGATGCGAGAGGCGGCCGACGGCGGGAACCTACTGGCCACGAATCTCGCCGAACGCATGGTGGCCGGCGGGGTGCCGTTCCGGGAAGCCCACCGCCGGATCGGGGAGCTGGTCAAGAACCTCGAGGCCGACGGGCGAGCGCTCGACCAGGCCACCGCCGAGGAGCTCGGAGCGCTGTCACTCACCGAGGATGCGCTCTCCGGCGCGTTGGGAGCCACCCCAGGGGGACCGTCAGCGGACTCGGTGCGCCGACAGCTCGAGACGCTCCGCCGTCGGCTGGGCGCTCAGCCGGCGGCCAGGTCCTCGGTGAAGGAGTCTCCCGAAGCGAAGGACGTCCAGCTGCCGTCCTCGAACAGGTGAACGCCACTCTCCCCCACCACGGTCCATTCCCGTCCGTCACCGAGCATCGCGGTCCGCTCGTCGAGACCCACCAGGCCTGATCCGTCGGGAACCGCGGCCTCGATGCGCCGCCGGGACCCCGGATAGAACTTCTCCACCATGTCCCAATGGGGGGAGAAGGTGACCCGGGGGAACAACCCGAGCCCCGGGCTCCACAGATCGTCGGGGAACGAGGTCGCGCCGCGGATCAGGTGCCGGCTGTCGGGAACCACCTCGCCGAGCACGGCCACGCCCGCGCTGCAGCCTCCGTAGGCCAGCCCCCGATCCAGCTCCTGCTCCAAGCGGTCCCAGAACGTCGTGTCGCGCAACGAGACGGTGAGATACGCGGGGTTGCCGCCGGAGAAGAACACCAGCGACACGTCGGACAGGCGGGCGGCCAGGTCGTTCCGTTCCGCGTCGTCCCGTGTCTTCAGCGGCAGGATCTCGGCCTTCACCCCCATGGCCAGGTAATGGTCCAGGCCCATCTGCCCCCACCGGTTGAACACCTCGTCACCTTCCGGGGCGCTGGCCATCGGCAGCACCAGGACGCTGCCGTCCCCGGTGGCCCGGTCCAGCAGCCACCGGTCCGCCTCGGCGGCCCAGGGCTCGAACTCTCCCGAGCCCAGCAGGCCGAAGCGTCGGTCGCTCATACCGGGAGCACGCCGTGCTTGCGCCAGGGCCGTTCGACCTTCTTGGTCTCCGAAAACTCCAGCCCCCGGCAGATCGTGCTCCGGGTGTCCGCGGGATCGATGAGGTCGTCGACGAACGACCACCCCGCGGCGATGTACGAGTTGATCTGGTCGCGGACCGAGTCGATGAGCTGGTTGCGAACCGCATCTTGCTCATCCGGCGGAGCGGCCTCGATCTGCTTGCGGAAGATGATGTTCACCGCTCCTTCGGGTCCCATGACCGAGATCTCCGCGGTCGGCCATCCCACGATGAGGTCGGGCTCGAAGGCCCGGCCGTTCATCACGTAGTAGCCGGCCCCGTAGCCCTTGCGAAGCACCACGGTGACCTTGGGCACCGTGGCCTCGGCCACCGCGAACAGCATCTTGGCCCCGTGCCGGATGATCCCCTGCTTCTCCACGGCCGAGCCGACCAGGAACCCCGGGCAGTCCATCAGGAACACCAGGGGGATGTGGAACGCGTCGCATAGCCACACGAAGCGCGCCGCCTTGTCGGCGGCGTTCACGTCGAGCGCGCCGCCCAGGAACATCGGCTGGTTGGCCACGATCCCCACCGGCCGTCCGGCGAACCGGGCGAACCCGGTGACCAGGTTCCGGGCCCAGTCCGGCTTCATCGGGAAGAAGTCCCCGTCGTCGACGATCTCCGCGATGACCTTGCGGATGTCGTAGGCCTGGCGAGGGTTGGCGGGGACCAGGTCCAGGAGCGCATCACCCCGACGGTCCGGCGGATCGGAGGCCTCTTTCACCGGCGGCCGGTCCAGGTTGGAGGACGGGAAGAATCCCAGGTACGTGCGGACCACGTCGATGCATTCCTGGTCGTTCTCCACCTCGCGGTCGGCCACCCCGCTGACCTTGGTGTGCACCTGGGAGCCGCCCATCTCCTCCGCGGTGACGTCCTCGCCCACCGCGGCCTTGACCAGTGGAGGTCCCCCGAGGGCCATGTGCGAGGTTCCCTTGACCATGGGAACGAAGTCGGCCAGCCCGGGGATGTACGCGGTGCCGGCGGCCCCCGGGCCCATCATCGCGGCCACCTGGGGGATGACTCCGCTCATGTGGACCTGCTCCCGGAACAGATCTCCGGTCCGGGCGAACATCGAGCCGGTGGCTTCCTGGATCCGAGCCCCGGCCGAGTCGATCAGCCACACCACCGGGATCCGCTCGCGCACGGCCAGCTCTCGCATCCGGGTGGCCTTCAGCTCCCCGACCATCCCGATGGACCCGGCCATCACGGTGAAGTCGTAGGCGATCACGGCTGCGCGCCGGCCGTCGACCCTCCCGATTCCGGTGATGCATCCGTCCGCCGGCGTCACCTTTCCCTGCATGGCCGGTGATGCCGACTGGTGATGCCCGAGCAGCGACAGCTCCGTGAACGTGTCGGGGTCGAATAGCAGCTCCAGGCGCTCGCGGGCGGTGAGCTTCCCCTGGCCGTGTTGCCGCTCGATCCGCTCCGTTCCCCCCATGCCTCGGAATTCGTCCTTCTTGGATTGGAGCTCCTCCACGTGGCCGCGCAGGTCGGGGCCGGTGTACGTGAGGGACGGTGCGCGCTTCGGAGGATCGGCGTCTGGTGACGCCGAAGGGTCGGCCATGACGACCTCCTTCTGGGGCCCTTCGCCGGAGCCTGACGCCCCGATGCCTGCCCGGGCCCGCGTATCGCGAGTCTAGCCCTGAACGATCTTCACCAAGGGGCTCTCCCACCATTGCCGCATCATCGACTCCCCGGTAGGGTTCCCCTCCGCGAAAGGAGATGGTCATGGCGGTCACACAGGCGCAGAGCACGGCAGCGGAGGAGCAGGTGCGGCAGGCGATCGAGGCGGCCCTTCAGGCCCAGGGAGGAGCCACCGTGCAGAACGCTCCCGGGAACCTCACGGTGGACGTGGGGGGAACGGTCGGCAAGGCCTATCTGGCGGGCGGATTCCGGAACAAGATGAAGATGCCCATGCGGGTGGTGGTCACCACCGCCGGCGGAGAGAGCGGGACCGGCATCACCATCGACGTCCACAGCCGGGGCACCGCCAGCGGGTTCATGTCCGGCGGCGTGATGGGCTCCGTGAAGCAGGGCCGAGCCGAGCAGGAGTGGCTCCGGATGGCCTGGGACGCGATCCCCAACAGGGTTGAGGCTCCGGCACCCGGAGGCTCGGCCTAGCGCCCCTTCCACTCCGGCCGGCGCTTCTCCAGGAACGCCGACACCCCTTCGACCAGGTCCTCGGCCCGGAGGTTCTCTGCCAGCCGTTCCTTGAGGTGGTCGATCGCCCGTCCCCACGGCAGATCTTCGGCGCCCGCGAACGATCGCTTGCCGAGCTGGAGGACGTGCGGGCTCTTGGCCGCCAGGGTCGAGGTCAGCTCGTCCACGGCGGTGTCCAGCTCCGCCCGTGGCACGACCCGGTTGACGATCCCCCACTGCGCCGCTTCCTGCGCGGACATCCGACGTCCGGTCAGCATCAGCTCCAGGGCGATCCTTCGGGGGATGGTCCGCTGGATCACCGCGGTGATCACGTGCGGCCACAGGCCGATGTCGATCTCCGGCGTCCCCACCTCCACGTCGTCGGCGGCGATCGCCAAGTCGCAGGCGAGCATCAGGCCGAACCCCCCGCCGAGCGCCCGTCCGTTGACTCGGGCGATCGTGGGCTTGGGGTGCCACCACAGCGCATCCAGCAGGCGAGACACCGCGGCCGGAGCCGTCTCGGTGGCCTGCTCGGTGGCCTGGAACCCGCCGATGTCCCCGCCGGCGCAGAAGGCCCGATCCCCGGCGCCGGTCACCACCACGACCCGGACCGCTTCCTCGCCACCGGCACGGGCCAACCCGTCGACCAGCTCCCCGATGACCTGAGGACTGAGCGCGTTGCGTCGCTCCTCACGATCGATGGTCAGCCACGCGACGGGGCCCCGAACCTCGTACCGGACGGTCACGGAGCGAAGCCTACTTGCCGAGGAGACCGGTGTCGTACTGACCGGAGACGAACCGTTCGTCGCGGAGGACGCCGATCAGGGCCGGGAGGTTCGTCTTGATCCCTTCGATGTGGATCCCCTCGAGGACGGCTGCCGCCTCCTCCGGGGATCGGCCTTCGGAGAGGACGATGACCTTGCCGATCAGCGGGTCGTAGTACATGGGAACCTCGTCGTCCTCGTCGTACCCCATGTCAACCCGGCCGCGTTCACGGGCCAGAGCGCCGAGCTCCATCTCGGTGATCCTCCCCGGCGACGGCAGGAACGTCTTGGGATCCTCAGCGTAGATCCGGCACTCCACTGCATGGCCGTGCCGGGACGGTCGGTCCTCGAGCGACATGCCCTGGCCGGCGGCGATCCGAAGCTGCTCCTCCACCAGGTCGAGGCCGATGGTCATCTCGGTCACGGGGTGCTCCACCTGGAGCCGGGCATTGACCTCGAGGAAGAAGAACTCACCCTCCGGTGTCAGCACGCACTCCACGGTTCCGGCTCCCCGGTACCCGAGGGACTCCATCGAGCGAACCGCGGCGTCGCACATCCGGGTGCGGAGCTCCTCGTCGATGGCCGGCGAGGGTGTCTCCTCGATCACCTTCTGGTGCCGCCGCTGCACGGAGCACTCCCGCTCGTACAGGTGGATGGTCCGGTGGTCGTCGGCGAGGATCTGGACCTCGACGTGGCGAGCGTGCGGCACGTATCGCTCCAGGAACACCGAGGCGTCGGCGAAGAACCGCTCTGCCCTGGTGGACGCGGTCTCCACCGCCTTCATGAGCGCCGCGTCGTCATCCGCAACACTCATCCCGATCCCCCCGCCACCCATGACCGCCTTCACCATCACCGGGTAGCCGGCTTCCCCGGCCCAGGCCGCCGCATCGTCTGGTGATGTAAGGTCTCCGCTCCCGGGGAGCACCGGAAAACCGCTTCGCTCGAACGCTCGCCGGGCCTCCACCTTGTCGCCGGCGAGCTCGAGCACACCAGCAGGCGGCCCCACCCATGTCAGCCCGGCATCGGCCACTGCTCGCGCGAACGGGGGGCTTTCGGACAGGAAGCCGTACCCAGGATGGATGGCCTCCGCGCCGGTTTCCAGCGCCGCCCCGACCACGGCCGCGGGGTTCAGGTACGAGAGAGGAGCGGGTGCCTCTCCGATGCGGACAGCGCCGTCCGCTTCCCGCACGTGCTTCGCGCCGGCATCGGCGTCGGAGTGGACGGCCACGGACTCGATCCCGAGGCGGCGAAGCGTGCGGATGATCCGGCAGGCGATCTCGCCGCGGTTGGCGACGAGGACTCGATCGAACGGTCGGGCGGTGTCAGTCGAGCTGGCCGACCTGGACGAGCCCTTCCGCGAGCTTCCTGATCGACCCGGCGGGGAACCGCCGGTGTCCGCCGAGGGTCCGGGAGTGGGGGAGCTTCCCGTCCTTGGCCCAGCGCGTCACGGTCTTGGGCGAGACATGAAGGATGTCCGCGACCTCGGCCGTCTTCAGATACTCGGCGCTCTTCTGCTGCGCCATGGATCCGTCCCTCCTCTGGGCGCTCATGGGCTTCCACCCCGGGCCAGGTCTGATGGCCAGTATACCCTTTGCGCTCCGGTTCGCGCCCTGGGTCAGGTTAGGTCATCCTGACCGGTTTTTCGTCCTTGGAGGAGGGTCAACCCTCGGGGGCGAGGCGGCGGCCACGATAGTTGGGGAACACGATGTCGGTGTGCTGCCAGCACCGCTCCCGGAGGTTGTACTTGGAGAGCCGGGTGTCGCATCCGGGGTGCTCGCACACTCGCTCACCGGCCTCCACCGTGCGGGAAGGCCGAGGGATCTTTCCGGGTCTGGTCCCCTTCATCGGCGTCTCGGGCCCGTTGCGGGCCCGCCTCGTCCTGTGATTCGTCGCCGAGGGGTGTTCCGGTTTGCGGGGCTCGCGGGAGGCTAGTCGCCCGGACCGACCAGGCGCCGGATCCGCTGAGCCAGGGCCGGAGGCATCTCCACCTCCGTGAGGCACTTGCGCCGGACGATGGCCCTGACCTGGATCCGGAACTCGCTGCGATGGAAGCACGGTGAGCAGCCGGAGAGGTGCTCCTCCATCTCGAGCCGGGTCTCCTCGGTCACCTCACCGTCGAGGTAGGCCTCCAGCGCGGCCAGCGTGTGGTCGCAGTCAATCACGGACGATCCCTCGATCCCTCACGACATTCCACAACCTCTTCTCCAGGGCTCTTCTTCCCCGATGCAACCGGGACATCACCGTCCCGATGGGCACCTCCAGGATCTCGGCGATCTCCTTATAGGAGAACCCCTCCACGTCGGCCAGGAGGACCGCGAGCCGGAACTGCTCCGGAAGGCCGGCCAGGGCATCCTGGACGTCCTGGTCCGGGATGGAGTCCAGGACCTGGGCCTCCGCGGACGGCTCCGACTCCCGGCCGCCCAGACGGTCGTAGAGGTACCAGTCCTCGAGCTCGTCCTCGGAGACCATCTTCGGCTCGCGCTGTCGCTTCCGGTACGTGTTGATGAACGCGTTCGTGAGGATCCGGTACAGCCAGGCCCGAAGGTTGGTCCCCTCCTCGAACGAGCCGAAGGCCCGGTAGGCCCGGAGGTAGGTCTCTTGCAGGAGGTCCTCGGCGTCGGTGGGGTTCCGAGTGAGGCGGACCGCGGCCCCGTACAGCTCGCGCATCAGGGGCAGGGCGTCTCGCCGGAACCGTTCCTCCAGCTTGGCCCGTTCCTCCACGGTGAGGTCACTCATCGCGGCCAGGATAGCGCCCCGAGTGTGGGAACATAGATCCGAGCTCCCCCGTTGACCTGGGGAGAGACCATTCATGGCCAACGGAAATGACGATCGAAAAGGGCGGATGCCGGGGTTCGACTTCGGTTCCGGCGACCGCCGGCGGTGGCGGTTCACCCTGGGCTACGTCGTCCTGGGCCTGCTGGTCCTGTATCTGATCCAGGGCCTGTTCGTCGAGGGGCCCCAGGAGGTGCCCTACTCCCGGTTCCTGGACCTGGTGGACCAGGGACGCGTCGTACGGGTGGCCATCTCCGAGACCGACGTCACCGGCGAGATCGAAGGCGAGCAGGGACCGGGGTTCGTAACCACCAGGCCTCCGGGGGTGGACGAGCAGGAGCTCCTCACCCAGCTCCAAGAGAACGACGTCGAGTTCACCGGCCAGCAGCCCAGTGCGCTGTCCAACTTCCTGTTCTCGTGGATCCTTCCGATCCTGGTGCTCGTGGCCATCTGGGGATTCGTGTTCCGTCGAATGGCCGGAGGTGGCGCGGCCGGTGCCCTGAACCTCGGCCGCCGGGGCGTGAAGATCTACGACCGCAAAGACCTCAAGACCACGTTCTCGGACGTGGCCGGGGTGGACGAAGCCGTCGAGGAGCTGCGGGAGATCGTGGCGTTCCTCGAGGATCCTCGGAAGTACCAACGGCTGGGGGGACGGATCCCCAAGGGAGTCCTGCTCCTCGGGCCGCCCGGGTGCGGCAAGACGCTGCTGGCCAGAGCGGTGGCCGGTGAAGCGAAGGTCCCGTTCTTCTTCATGTCGGGGTCGGAGTTCGTGGAGATGTTCGTGGGCCTCGGGGCGGCCCGGGTTCGCGAGCTGTTCCAGCAGGCCAAGGACAAAGCCCCCTGTCTGGTGTTCCTCGACGAGCTGGACACCATCGGGAAGACGCGAGCGGGGGCGATGGGGGGAAGCTTCGGGTCTCACGACGAACGTGAGCAGACCCTCAACCAGCTGCTCGTGGAGATGGACGGGTTTGACGCCTCCAAGGGCGTGATCATCATGGCCGCCACCAACCGGCCCGACGTGCTCGACCCAGCCCTGCTGCGGCCCGGACGGTTCGACCGGCAGGTCGTGGTGGACCGGCCCGACCTTCGCGGCCGGGAGGCCATCCTCCAGGTCCACGCTCGCGGTGTGGCCCTGGGACCCGGTGTCGACCTTCAGGTGATCGCGTCCCGGACGCCCGGGTTCACCGGTGCGGATCTGGCCAATGTGGTCAACGAAGCAGCGCTGCTGGCCGCCCGCCGGGAGAAGGACTCCGTGGGGATGGCCGAGCTCGAAGAAGCCATCGACCGTGTCGTGGCTGGCCTGGAGCGCAAGAGCCGGGTGATGAGCGAGAAGGAACGGGAGATCGTGGCGTTCCACGAGATGGGCCACGCCCTGGTGGCCCTGTCGGTGGAGACGGCCGACCCGGTCCACCGGGTATCGATCATCCCCAGAGGCGCCGCGGCGCTGGGCATGACCATGCAGCGACCGCTGGAGGACCGCTACCTGATGACGGAGCCGGAGCTGCTCGACCGGCTGGCAATCCTGCTCGGCGGACGCACCGGTGAGGAGATCGCGTTCAACCAGATCTCAACCGGCGCTCAGAACGACCTCGAGCGAGCCACCGAGATCGGCCGGGCCATGGTGGCGGAGTATGGGATGAGCGACAAGCTGGGCCCGCTGTCCTTCGGGCAAGACGGGTTCCGTGGGGCCGACGGCCGGGTCCTGTTCCCCGGACAGCGGCCAGAGATGTCGGATGAGACCGCCCGGCTGGTCGACGAGGAAGTGGCCCGGCTGGTGAACGATGCCCACGGCCGGGCCGAGACGGTCCTCGCCGACAAGAAGGAACTTCTCGATCGACTGGCCAGGCTGCTCATGGTTCGCGAGGTCATGGAAGGGAAGGAGCTCAAGGGCTACGTCGATGGCACCCTTGAGATCCCCTCGCTCGAGGAGGAGCGTCAGCGCCTCGACGCCGAGCACGACGCCAGGGAGCGGACCAAGCGGGAGAAAGCCGCCGAGCGGGAGCGCTCCCGCAAGGCCACCGAGCCGATCCCCGCACCTCCGCACGTTCGGGACGCCACCGAAGAGATCCGTCCCCGGCCCTAACGGCCGGAGGACACCAGCAGATCCGTTCGGCCCCTGAACCGGTCCAGAAACCGGTAGAAGTTCCGCTTCGACAGCCTGGCTCGGTCCTGCTCCGACGTCTCGGACCATCGCCGGTGCCGGTGCCGGGTCACCGGGGCGTCCACCCGGACGATGCGAAGCCCGAGATCCTTGATCTGGAACGACAGGTCGATGTCGGCGGCCCGGTAGAAGCGGAACTTGGGGTCGAAGGTCACGTCACGTTCCAACACCTCTCGACGGAAGGCGATCAGGTAGCCCTCGACGGCGTCGGCTTCAGGCCCGGGAGCGTCGCGGAACTCTCGGAGGTCGTCGGTGACGAGACAGAACGGCCCGCACGCTCCGACCGTGCGGTCGCGGAGCGCCTCCTCGAGCGGGCCGAAGACGTCACCGACGGCCTCCACCGAACCGTCCACGATCATCACCAGGTTCCCCGCCGAGCGGCGGAGTCCCGCGTTTCGAGCGACCCCGAAACCGGGATCCTGGTCCAGCGGAACGACCTCCGCGGCTTCCGGCCACGTGTCCCGGGCGGGGGGCTCCGACTCGACCACCACGTGCTGCACGGCCCGGCCGCCGGTCGCTGCCCCGAACGAACGGATCCCCCGAAGGACGTCATCGGTCCAGCCCTCGTGCAGCCACTGCACCGTCCAGTCCGACGTGGGCGGTTGATCGAGGACGCTGGGAACGTCCGCCGGCCGGACACGCCGACCCGGGACCGGCTCATCGGCGAGCGGCCGGAGCTCGTGGCCGCCGGGACGATCGACCACCTCGAATCCCAGAGCCGCGATCCGGTCGCGCAATTCGTCGGCGGCGGTGAAGTCTCGCTCCGTCCGACGCGCAGCGCGCTCCGCGGCCAGGCGCTCGGCTTCCTCCCGGCTCATCGCGGAGCCGGTCGGTCGGCCACCGGTCCTCCCCTCAGGCCGCGGGGCGGAAGGTGCGGAGGATGCGCCGGTAGTTCTCGGCCAGCGCGGCCTGATCCGGACCCACCCAGGCACCGCCGATGACCACCCGGTCGACCAGTCCGTCGAACCGGGCCAGGCGCTCGCGGCACTCGTCCTCCCCGCCGGTGATCGCGTAGGTGTCCACCGCGGGCATGGCCAGGTTCGCCATCTCGGCCATGTCGCCCCGGGCGAACGCTTCTCTCAGGGGATCCACCAGGTCGCCGAAGTCGTGTAGGTCGAGCACAGGCCGGTACGTCCGGGTGGTGGCGTAGAAGGCGATCTGGAGCGCGGCCTCGAACCGGGCTCGCTCTCGGTCGTCGTTGAGCTGGAGGATCACGCTGTTCGTCAGGCTGATCTCCGACGGATCGCGCCCCGCGGCACCCGCCCCCCGCTCCAGCGCCGGACGGACCACCTGTTGGATGTAC
>DAITPV010000026.1:0-12990 GCA_036833435.1 Actinomycetota bacterium
CGGTCAACGCGGAATGCAACGCGTCCATCAACAGGACCACTGCGCTCAGGCCTGGCCCGCCCTGGAGACCGAGGGCGATCCTGAGGCCGGTGAAGAGGCGGACGCCTCGCTGCTGGGGACCACGGAGCGCGAGGACGGCGCTGTGCAGGTGACGTACAACGAGCTGCCGCTGTACTACTACGCCGACGATGCCCAGCCGGGAGACACCAACGGCCAAGGGGTCGGCGACGTGTGGTACGTGGTCTCCACGGCGGGAGAGCCAGTCCAAGAGTAGGGCAGTCAATAGATTCTCTGGGGTACCCTGCCCCTGATGGCCGAGCACGGAGAGGGGTTCACCACGCGTGCGCTCCGGCCCCGGGTCGACGTCGGCGAGGCCCAGCCCGCCTCCGTCCCCATCTACCAGACCGCGACCTACGGGTTCGAGGATCCCGAGGTCCTGGCGGACATCATCCGCCGGGGCAAGGACGCGGGCTTCGTGTACACCCGGTGGCACAACCCCACCCGTGACGCGCTGGAGCAGATGGTTGCCGGCATGGAGGGCGGGGAACGGGCCGTCTCGTTCGCCTCCGGGATGGCAGCGATCACCACCACGATGGCTTCCCTGGCCAAGGAGCGGGACCACGTGGTGTCCACCCCTCGCCTGTACGGGGGCACGTACTCGCTGATGACCAAGATCCTCCCGCGGTGGGGGATCCGGACCACGCTGGCACCCTCGCACCGGGCCGAAGACCTCATCGAGACGTTCCGGCCGGAGACCGTGGCCTGTTACGTGGAGACCATCGGCAACCCCACCACTCCCGTGTCGGATCTCCAGGCCCTGGGGCGAGAGTGCGGGGAACGGGGGATCAAGCTGGTCGTCGACAACACGTTCGCCAGCCCGTACCTGTGCAACCCCCTTGCCCTGGGAGCCGACGTGGTGGCCCACTCGAGCACGAAGTACCTCGGCGGCCACATGGACCTCACCGGAGGCATCGCGGCGGGGAGTGCCGACCTGATGCACGAGATCCGGGAGCTGTCCATCGACCTCGGCGGCGTGGGGAACCCGTTCGAGTCCTGGCTCACCATGCGAGGGCTCCAGACGCTGGCCCTGCGGATGGATCGTCACTGCGCCAGCGCCATGGCCGTGGCGAAGATGCTCGAGGAGCATCCCAAGGTGTCCGGGGTGTGGTACCCGGGCCTCCCGTCACACCCCGATCACGACGTCGCCGGCCGGGTCCTCCGAGGCTGGTCGGGGATGCTGGCCTTCGACCTGGCGGGTGGCCTGGACGCCGGCCGCCGGTTCCAGGAAACCGTGGAGATCGCCCTGGTGGGAGCCAGCCTGGGCGGGGTGCGGACGATCGTGACCCACGCCGCTTCGGTGACGCACACCCAGCTCTCCCGGGAAGAGCGGGAGGCGGTGGGCATCTCCGACGGCCTGGTCCGGGTGTCGGTGGGGATCGAGGACCTGGACGACCTGCTCGAGGACTTCGAGCGCGCTCTGGAGAAGGCGTGACCTCAAAGGTCCGGGTGGCCGTGGTGTTCGGCGGCCGCTCCGCGGAACACGAGGTATCCGTCGTTTCGGCCAGGTCCGTGATCCGGGCGCTGGACCCCGACCGCTACGACGTGGTGGCCGTGGGCATCGACAAGGAGGGCCGCTGGCACCTGATGGCGGGCGTCCCGGAGCTGGCCGCCGGCTCGACCGAGCAGCTGCCATCGGTGGCCATCGACGCGGGCGGCGAAGTGGCCCTAGCCAGGGAGCCGGGATCGCGTGAGCTGGTCACCGAAGCCGGTGATCGCGAGCCGTTCGATGTGGTGTTCCCGGTGCTCCACGGCCCGTTCGGCGAGGACGGGACGATCCAGGGCCTCCTCGAGCTGGCCGGCATCCCGTACGTGGGTGCGGGGGTGCTGGCCTCGGCTGTCGGCATGGACAAGGCCGTCCAGAAGACCCTGTTCCGGGCTGCCGGACTGCGGGTGGCGCCCCACGTCGTGGTCCACGATCGCGACTGGCGGGACGATCCCGACGCCGTCGATGCCCAGGCCGCCGACCTCGGCTACCCGGTCTTCGTCAAGCCGGCGCACCTGGGGTCCTCGGTGGGGATCACCAAGGTCCACGAGTCCGAGCATCTCGAACGGGCCCTGGAGGAGGCGTTCGGGTACGGGCGCAAGGCGCTCGTGGAGCGCTCGATGGAGGATGCCCGGGAGATCGAGCTCTCGGTCTTGGGGAACGACGAGCCGGTGGCCTCGGTGGCCGGGGAGATCATCCCCAAGGGCCATGAGTTCTACGACTACGAGGCCAAGTACCTCGACGAGCACGGGGCCCAGCTGGTCATCCCCGCGGACGTCTCTCCGGAGACCCTGGAGGAGGCCCAACGGATCGCCGTGGCCGCGTTCCGGGCGATCGACGCCGCCGGGATGGCCCGGGTGGACCTGTTCCTGCTGCCCTCCGGAGACCTCGCGGTGAACGAGATCAACACGATCCCGGGGTTCACGCACATCTCGATGTACCCCAAGCTGTGGGAGGCCTCCGGGTTGTCGTACCGGGAGCTCGTCGACCGACTGGTCGACCTGGCCTTGGAGCGCCACCGGCTGGAATCCGGGCGAGGGCGGACCCTCCCCCCGGGGCGCTAGCCTCCCTCACAAGCCACGCTCAACACGAGGCCCCCAGCGACCGATGCCTAATCCAGGTGTCACATCGACATGCCTGGAAGTGGTTCTCGGGCCTGGGCCTCCTCATGGCCGTGGCCTACTTCGCCCTGAAGCCCTTCTACACCGCCCAGTCGGTGTTCTACGAGGTCATCGGGTTCACCGGGGTAGCGGGGATCATCCTGGGAGTCCGGATCAATCGGCCGGTCCGGCGGGCTCCCTGGTACCTGCTGGCCCTGGGTGTGTTCCTCCTGGTCCTCGGCGACGTCCTGTGGATGATCTACGACCAGATCGGGATCAGCCCGTTCCCCTCCGTGGCCGACGTCCTGTACCTGAGCGGATACCCGGTCCTGGCGGTGGGCCTCCTGTGGCTCCGGCGTCCGGCCACCCGGACCCAGGACCATGCCCGGCTGGTGGAGACGGCCATCATCACCACGGGTGTGGTGGTGCTGGCGTGGGAGCCCCTGATCGAGCCCTACGCCTCCGACGCCACGCTGACCCTGATGGAGCGGGCCATCTCGCTGGCCTATCCACTGGCCGACGTGCTGCTGGTGGCGGTGCTGGTCCGGCTGGCCGTTGGGGTCTGGAGCCGAACTCCCGCCTACGCGTTCCTGGTGGTGGCGATCACCGCGAACCTGGTAGCCGACGTGATCTACGCGGTGATGATCCTGAACGGCACGTACTTCAGCGGACATCCCGTGGACGCCGGGTGGATCGTTTTCTACGTGCTGGTCCCCGTCGCTGCCCTCCATCCCTCGATGCGCACCCTGTCCCAGCCTTCGCCGGAGCCTCCGGCGCGCCTCACCCGGACCCGGCTGGCGTTGCTGGCCGTCTCCACCCTGCTGGCCCCGGTGATGATGGCGATGGAGCTGTCCAATGGTGAGCTCGAGGCCGCCTTCGTCCTCCTCCTGGTGTCGATGGCCCTGTTCCTCCTGGTGGTGGCCAGGATGCGATTGTTGGTTCGGGAGGCCGCTCACAAGTCCGAGCTCCTGAGCCGCCTGGAGGACGAGCGGAAGCGGCTGCTCGAGCGGACCCTGAGAGCGGGCGAGGAGGAGCGAACCCGGATCGCCGTCGAGCTCCACGACGGACCGATCCAGCGGCTCTCGTCGCTGGGCTACGGCCTGGAGCTGGGGAGGATGCAGCTCGGCCAGGGGGACCTGGCGGGGATGGAGGCCTCCCTGGAGGACACCCAACAGAGCCTGTCCGAGGAGATCCAGACGCTCCGCCACCTGATGTCGTCGCTTCGGCCTCCGGCCCTCGACGAACAGGGCCTGGAGGGAGCACTGCGAGATCAGGTGGCGGCGTTCCGGTCCCGCTCGGGCGTCGAG
Organism: Actinomycetota bacterium; assembly: GCA_036833435.1. GTDB lineage: Bacteria > Actinomycetota > UBA4738 > UBA4738 > CALAEC01 > DAITPV01. The sequence continues at coordinate 3,951 of DAITPV010000026.1, forward strand.
GCCGAGGTGAAGGCGGAGCTGGCGGTCAGGCCGGACCGGGAGGTGGAGACCGTCCTGTACCGGGTGGCCCTGGAAGCGTTGACCAACGTGGGCAAGCACGCCCGGGCCACGAAGGTGAGGCTCGAGCTTCGAGCCGAGAACGGCACGGTCGAGCTTGCCGTCAGGGACGACGGCGTGGGCTTCGACACCGGCAATCCGCCCAACGGCGAGATGCGATTCGGCCTGGTGGCCATGCGGGAGCAGGTTCGGATGGTCGGCGGCCACTGGGAGGTGGCCTCCTCGCCTGGAGAGGGGACCGTCGTTCGTGCCCGGCTCCCGGGGGGAGCGAGGCCATGACCGAGACCGCCAGGGTGCTCCTGGTCGAGGACGACGACCGGCTTCGCGCCTCGCTGCGGGCCCTGCTGGTGCAGACGGGGTTCGAGGTGATCGGGGAGGCCCGGAACGGGCTGGAGGGCCTGGAACTGCTGGATCGCGCCCCTGACGTGGTACTCATGGATCTCCGGATGCCGGTGATGGGGGGCCTGGAGGCCAGCCGGCTGATGAAAGAACGAGATCCCTCCGTGCAGGTCGTGATCCTGACGGCATATGAGGACCCCGCCCTCAAGGAAGGAGCGGCCAGCGGCGGCGTGTACGCCTACCTGGTGAAGGGATGCCCGCCCAAGATGGTGGGCGAAGTCGCCCAGCAGGCCTTCGAGATGAAGCGCTCGCTCGAGGTGGATTCCGAGCCTACAGGTGGACCACCGGGCAGGTGAGGGTCCGAGTGATCCCCTCCACGGCCTGGATCTTGGCCACCACGAGCTTCCCGAGGTCGTCGACGTTCTTGGCCTCGGCGCGCACGATGACGTCGTAGGGCCCGGTCACGTCTTCAGCCGAAGCGACGCCCTTGATGTCGGCGACCTCCTTGGCCACCTGTGCCGCCTTGCCGACTTCGGTCTGGATCAGGATGTATGCCTGAACCACGCCTCACCTCCCTGGGAGCGAGCCCACATTCTACAAGAGGGCCGTCGTCGCTCGGCAAGCGGGATAATCGATGGGTGCCGAGGAAGCGCAAGCAGGAAAAGCCCCTCGACGCGTACCGCCGGATCCGGAAGCCCGTGCCAAAGCCCGGCAGGACCATCCCCGATCGCCGCCGGAAGATCCGGGAGGACCTGGCCCGCAAGGAGGCCGAGGAAGAGGAGCCGGGGTGATGTTCGCGGACCGGGTCGAGGCCGGGCGGCGGCTGGCCGAGGCCCTCGAGCACCTAGCCGGTGAAGACGCGGTGGTGCTGGGCATCCCTCGTGGGGGTGTGGAGGTGGCGGCCGAGGTGGCCTCGCGATGGGGATGGCCACTCGACGTGGTGATCCCTCGGAAGGTCCGGGCCCCGTTCAACCCCGAGCTGGGGTTAGGGGCCGTGGCCCCGGGGGTCCGGTATCTCGACGACGCCATGCTCCGGCACCTGGGCGTCTCGGACGAGTACCTGGAGCGGGAGATCGCCGAGCAGGAGGAGGAGATCCGGCGGCGGATGGAGACGTACCGGCGGGGTCGTCCGCCGGTTCAGGTGGCCGGGAAGGTCGCCGTGATCGTCGACGACGGCGTGGCCACCGGGGGCACGGCCGCGGCAGCGCTCCGGTGGGCCGGGGCCCAGGGAGCCTCGCGGGTAGTGCTGGCGGTGCCGGTGGCCCCTCGAGAGGGGATGGCCCGGCTGGCGAAGGAGGCGGACGAGGTGGTCACCTTGGCCACGCCGGAGCCGTTCTTCGCGGTGGGCCAGTGGTACAAGCGGTTCCCGCAGACCTCCGATCAGGAGGTCGTGACCATCATGGAGCGAGCCGCGTCGTGAAGCTCGAATATGCAGTGGCCGCGGTGTTCCTGCTGATCGGCACGGTGACGGCGGTGAGGTCCCTCCGGAATCCGGTGGCCGGCGAGGAGGGCCGAGACCGATTCCTGATCGCCGTGCACGAGGCGTCGAAGTCCTTGTTCTGGCTGTCGCTGGCCGGGTTCTTCCTAGTTTACGGGATCCTCCAGGAGCCCCAATGGATCCGGTACCTGGCCCTGATCCCCATCGGCTTCGCCGCCCTCAGGCTGCTGATGGCCGCCCTCCTGGCCCGTTCCTAGGCCGGCCCGCCACCCTTCCCCGAAGGCTCATGCCGGTCTCCCGGATGCCGATATTCAAGGTTATGAACGGCGTGGCCAGGGAGTTCTGGAGCGAGGCGCTCGATGTCCGCATCCCCGTCGAGGAGGAGCCTCGCGCCCGGCGAACGAGGGATCGCCGCCGGAAGGTCCGCCGCGTCCTGCCCCGTCGCCCCGAGCGCCGTCCCGCCTGAAGCTAGCCGACGGCCTTGATGATCTCCGGCTCGAGGCCGGGGAATCCTTCCAGGAATTCCACTCGCTCGGCTTTGAATCGTTCCACCAGCGCCTCGTACTCGGGGATCCGGTCCTGTCGCTCGTACAGACGGCGGGGTTGGAGGAGCTCGGGGTCATCGATGCCCGGCACCGCTGAGGCCACCTCGTAGCCGAAGTCGGGGTCCGAGTCCCAGGTGATCGTCCCTTCAGCGATGGCCTTCACGATCGCGGAGGAGTGAGGGATCTTCACCTTCTTCGACCGTTCGTCGCCCTCACGGCCACCCACCCGGCCGGTATTCATCAGGAACACTTCCATGGGGCGGCTGTCGAGGAGCTCGAGGAACCGGTTGCCCTGCTGCTCGTGCCGAAGAGGGAAGAACGGGTTGGTCCCGGGAACGCGGAGGAACTTGCCCTCCTCGGCCTTCCCTCCGGCGGACGTGCCGGTCGTCTCACCGAGCATGAAGTACGCGGCGGCCTGGGTGCGGTCCAGGCGTGAAACTGCCGGAACGATGTTCTCGTTCCAGTTCAGGATCAGCAGGAAGTCCACGGGGGCCAGCTCGCGGGCATCTTTGAACCGACCCAGGTCTTCCAGGCCGAAGACGGCGCGGCCGTTCTTCGTGTACGAGGTCTCGAAGAAATCCACCGTGCCCTGCTCGTCCTGGTACACGTTCTCCAGGTAGGCCGTCGGCTTGGTCACTGCCTGGTAGATGCTGGGCTCGAAGTCGGGATCCAGCGAGAACGTTTTGGCGAAGCATCCGTTCTCCGTGGCGTGCACGCGGCCGTCGGGCATGAGCGCCACGAAGTCGTCCTGCACCGGCAGCGAGTCGTTCTGCGTGGTGAACGTGGTGGTGGTCTTGCCGGTTCCCGAAAGCCCGATGATGAGGAACACTCGCTCCTGCCCATCCACCGGGATGGCCTTGCAGCCCGCGTGGAGTGCCAGGCCGCCGCGGTCGTGGACGATCCGGTTCCACATCCGCAGGCCGCCCTTCTTCGACTCCCCGAAGTAGTCGGAGTTGAGCACCCGGGTTACGCCGTTCTCCAGGTCCACGGCGATGATGCGGTCGTCCGGATAGCCGGGAGCCTCCAGGTTCGGCGTATAGATGACCTGAACCTCGGGATCCCACCCGTCCGAGCCGTCGGGCCGGTAATAAAGCTTCTGCTGCATCCCGGCGATGTTCGCGTTGGCCTTGTCGATCGAGAGCCGGGCCCGGGTCCGGAACCCGTCGACGTTCCCGATGTACCCGTCGATGACCACCATCTCGCGGTCCCGGATGTGCTCGTCCTGGATCCCGGCGATGCGGTCGTACTCCTCGCGGGTGATGGTCTTCCCCGAGGTGACCTCGGGGTCGTCGGACACGATGAAGGTGCTGGCGGCGCTCCGTGAGGTCACCCGGGTGTGCACGTTGACGTTGTCGAACGAGGTGATCCGGCAGTTGGGCATCTCCTCCGTGAACCGGCGAAGGTCCTCGGAAGATGGGTTATCGAAGGTGCGTTTAGCGTGCACGAACTTCCTTTCGGGCGTGGAAGGGGTCAGATTGTACCCCAGTCCAGGGGGGCCTCCGCCGGCTAGCGGTCGGTCTCGACCTGGAAGTACAGGCGTACCTGGGTCCGGTACCTGACGATCTGGCTGCCCTCCACCTCGGTGCCGGTGGACAGGACCTCGAGCCGGCTGATGTTCCGGATGGTCTTCGATGCTTCCTTCAGCGCCTCACGGGCGGCCTCTCCCCACGACTTCTCGGAGATGCCTTCGAGCTCCAGCGTGTTGATCGTCGGCACGATTCCTCCCTCCTGGGAAACGACTGGGGTGGATTATGGTGGAACTCCGGCCGGGAAGGGAAGTCGTGGAACGCACCGAGGTCGAGCTGGTCCGAGCCATCCGCAAGGTGCTCTCTGGTGACGCCCCCGGCGTGGTGGTGCCGGTTGGCGATGACGCCGCGGTGGTGGAGCCCGGGCGCCACCAGGGCGTGCTCACCGCCGACCTGCTGGTCGAAGGGGTTCACTTCGACCTGGGCGCCACGTCGGCCCACGACCTGGGCCACAAGGCCATCACCGTCAACGTCTCCGATGTGGCGGCCATGGGAGGGAGCCCTCGGTTCGCCGTCGCCGGCCTGGTGGTCCCCGCCTCGGTGGAGGCGTCGTGGGTCATGGAGCTGTATGGGGGGATGCGCGAAGGGACCGACGACTACGGGATGGCCCTGGTCGGGGGAGACACCAGCTCGGGGGAGCAGGCCGTGATCGCGGTGACGGTGTACGGCGAGGTTCCCAAGGGTAAGGCGGTGACCCGGACGGGTGCGAAGCCCGGCGACGCCCTGGTCGTCACCGGCTCCCTGGGTGGCTCGGCCGCCGGCCTTCGGGTGGCTCGGGCCAAAGCCGAGGAGCAGCGCGAGCTGCTGTCGACCGAAGCGGGCCGGGCACTGTTGAGCGTGCACGAGCGGCCCGTCGCGCGAGTCGGCGAGGGCCAGGCGCTCGCGCGGGCCGGAGCCACGGCGATGATGGACCTGTCGGACGGGCTGAGCCTGGACCTGGCCCGCCTGTGCGAGGAGAGCGAAGTGGGGGCGCGGATCCGGGTGACCGACGTTCCGATCCATCCCGCCCTGGAGGAGCTCTCGGCCCGGTTGGGCATCCAGGGTGTGGAGCTCGCGCTGCACGGTGGCGAGGACTACGAGCTGCTGGCCACGCTGCCTCCCAAGGATCTCGACGGTGCGGCCGCGGCCATCACCGAGCGGTACGGCACGGGACTGACCGCCATCGGCGAGATCACCGATGGAACGGGCGTCGTGGCGGTGGAGGCCGACGGATCGGAACGGATGCTCGAACCGAGAGGCTGGGATCACTTTGCCGGGTGACGTCCCCCGGGCGCTGACGATCGCCGGCTCGGACTCCGGGGGAGGGGCGGGGATCCAGGCTGACCTCAAGACGTTCCAGGCCCTGGGGGTGTGGGGGATGACCGCCGTCACCGCGGTCACCGTGCAGAACACCAAAGGGGTCACCGGCTACCAGGAGCTGTCGCCGGACACCGTGGCCGATCAGGTGCGAGCGGTGGCCACGGACATCGGTGTCGACGCCGCCAAGACCGGGATGCTGGCCTCGCGGGCCATCGTCGAGGCGGTGGCGGAGGCGCTCCGGGAAGAGCGGATCCCGAACCTGGTCGTGGACCCGGTGTTCATGTCGAAGCACGGCCATCCGCTGCTCCAGGAAGACGCCGTCGACGCGCTTCGCACGCAGGTCGTGCCTCTGGCGACTCTGGTCACCCCGAACCTGCCCGAAGCAGCAGGCCTGGCGGGGTTCCCAGTGCATACGCCCGACGAGATGGAACGGGCCGGGCTGGCCATCCTCGAGCTCGGGCCTCGGGCGGTGCTGGTCAAGGGGGGCCACCTGGAGGAGGGCGAGGCCACCGACCTGCTGGTAACGCCCGAGGGGATCGATCACGTGTCTGCGGAACGCATCGATACTCCCCACACCCACGGCACCGGCTGCGTCCTCTCCTCGGCCATCGCCGCGTACCTGGCTCGGGGCGAGGAGCTGGATTCCGGCGTCCGAAAGGGGAAGGCCTTCGTCACCGAGGCCATCCGGCACCACCTAGAGATCGGCCAGGGCATCGGCCCGGTTAACCCCGGCTGGGAGCGGCCGGGCTAGCGGCGGCGCTGCTCGCAGCCGCGGAACGCATCTGAACCCGGACCGCCGATGCACCGGTCGGAGCCGGCCTTCCCGTAGATGCGGTCGTTCCCCCCGTTGCCGTAGATGACGTCGGCGCCGGGCGTGCCGAACAGGCGGTCGCCGTTCCCCTTGCCTCGGATCACGTCGGCACCGCCGCGGCCGCAGATCACGTCTCGCGCCGACGTGCCGCGGATCCGGTCGTTCCCCAGGGATCCCACCAGATGGTGCCCGGACACCTTTCCCTTGCCCGGACACCGCAAGGGGATCGCGGGCTCGTCGAGATAGAAGCTGCACGCGGTTCCCACGCACGTCCGCGCGGCGGCGAGCTCCTGGTGGAGGGCCCCGAGGAACGGGTCGTTCTTGGGAGTCCCGTCACCCAGGAGGTTCCGGAGCTGCCACGGATCGGCCGACAGGTCGTAGTACTCGCGGTACTTCACCGTGCTCCCGTTGTTCATGTAGTACTCCACGTACTGGTACGCCGGGGTCCGGATCGACGCCCACAGCCCCCGCGAGCCGGTCTGCCAGCCTTCGGTGAGGATCTTCTGGCGGGCGGCCGGGTTCAACAGCGACCGGCCGTCCACGGGGAACTCCGGGGCCGGGCTGACCCCGGCGGCTTCCATGATCGTGGGAGCCAGGTCCACGTTCCCCACCATGCGCCCATCCTTCACTCCTCCCTGCACGGTCCCGGGCCATCGCATGAACATGGGGACCTGGATCGACTGGGTGTAGGCCTGGTTCTTGCTGGTGAGGCCGTGCTCCGACCAGAAGAACCCGTTGTCCGAGAGGAAGAAGGCCAGGGTGTTCTGCTCGCCGGTGGTCTCCAGCGTCTGGAGGATCCGGTCGACCATGTCGTCCACGGAGAGCAGCGTCCGCAGCTGGCCCTGCCGGTCGAGCTGGGCCTGCTGGACGTCGTGGCGGGCCTGCTTGACGTACGCGGGCTTGTCACGCTTGTCGGTCTCGAACACGGCCGGATTGCCGTTCCACGTTCCCACGTCGGCGTCCTCGTAGTCCTCCTCCGGGATCCAGGGCTCGTGGGACGCATAGGGGTTCACGAAAAGGAACCACGGGTTGGCGTCGACGGTCTCGAAGTCGCCGAGCATCCCCACGGTCATGTCGGAGATGACGTCGGTGGAGTAGCCGGGGACCGTCTGGACGGTGCCGTCGACATTGAACATGGCGTCGTCGTAGGCCGGGTTCATGATCGCCCACCGGTCGAAGTGCGGCGGGTCCTGATCGATCGGCCACTCATTGAGGAACTTGCCCAGGACCGCGGTGCGGTACCCGGCGTCGTCGAGGTATCGCTGGATCGTGGAGTCCTGATGCAGGAGGATCCCGTCCCGGTTGGTCAGCACTCCGGTGTTGTGGGCGAACCGGCCCGACATGATCGAGGCGCGGGACGGACAGCAGACCGGGGTCGTGGCGAAGGCGTTCCCGAACGTGGTGCCGCCGTCGGCGAACCACCGCATGGTCTCGGGCATGGCCTGCATGGTGTCCGTGGCCCGATGGTCGTCCGTGAGGATGATCAGGATGTTCGGACGGGTGGTCTGGCCCACGGCCGGCTGCGGCGGCACCCCTGAGAGGGGGATCAGCAGCGCGACCAGGGCAAGCGTGACCGTGCGGACGGTTGGGGACACGCGACTCACCCTAGGGTCGACCGCGCGAAAACGTCAAGGAAGGGTGCTGGCTGGTCAGACGGCGCGGCGGACCTTGCCGGCCTTCAGGCACTTCGTGCACACGTCCATCCGGCGGGGGACGCCGTTCACCAGGGCCCGGACACGCTGGATGTTCGGGTTCCACCGCCGCTTGGATCGGCGATGCGAGTGACTGACCTTCATCCCGAAGCCGGGATGGCGGCCGCAGACTTCGCACACGGAGGCCATGACCGGCAGATGGTAACAGACGGGCCTGCTAGGACCCCTCGGTGCGAGAGGCCATCGGGGTGGCGATCCCTCGCTCGTCCAGGCGCTGCTTGATCCGCTGACGGAGCTGCCGCTCGAGATCGCCTCGCCGGGAGGGGCGAACCTCCGCTGTCACCCGCAGAACCGACTCTTTCTCCCCGAACTGCTCGAGGCCCAGGACGTCCGGTCCGGTGAAGAACGCCCCCCGAAGGTCCTCCTCGGCGCGAAGCTCGTCGAACAGCTCATCGAGCACCGCTCTGACTCGGTCCACGTCCTCCTCGTAGGAGACCCGGACGTCGACAATGGCCCGGGCCCATCCCTTCGACGTGTTCCCCACGTACAGGACGTTCCCGTTGGGGACGACGTGCAGGGTTCCGTCGAACGATCGGACGGAGGTGGTTCGCAGGCTGATGGTCTCGACCTTGCCGGACACCGTGCTCCCGGCGATGGCCAGGCTGATCGAGTCGCCCACCCCGAACTGGTTCTCCAGCAGGATGAAGAAGCCGGAGAGGAAGTCCTTGACCAGGTTCTGCGCTCCGAATCCCAGGGCCACGCCGACGATCCCCGCCCCGGCGATGAGCGGCCCGAGGTTCACGTCGAACTCGCCCAAGACCAGGAGCACGACCAGGGTCCACACGGCGAACTTGATGACGTACGACAGCGCCTGGGTGAGCGTGGCGGCTCGCTGGAGGTCGAGCTCCTGCGTCAGGCTCTCCGCCCCCTCGATCCGCCGCTGCATGCGCCGCACCGCCAGTCGTGCGGCGAACAGCAGCAGCCCGGCCAGGGCCACGATCACCGCGATCCGCACACCGTGAGAGAGCAGCCAGTCGCTGCTGTTGATGGGCAGGTGGTCGGGGAGAACGGTCATCAGTCCCGATGTAACCCTCTCCTTCGGCGCGTGGTCAACACGAAAAGGACCAGCACGAGGAGGGCCACCGCTCCACCCACGATCAGCGCGGTGGGGCTGGCCTCACCGCTGTTAGTGGGAGCGGCCTGCGTGGTCGGTGGGGCCGACGGGCTGGGGGAGGGCTCGGGTGAGCTCACCGGTGCCTCCAGCACCCGGAGGGGCTGGCCCTCAGTGGCCACCTCGTCCACCCCGTTGGAGGCGATGGCCCGAACCTCGTAGCGGCCGGGCGCCAGGCGGTCTGTCGATCGAGCGCGAGACC
>DAITPV010000027.1:0-12941 GCA_036833435.1 Actinomycetota bacterium
CGGTTGCTCCGCGAGCGGCTGTCCGGCTAGCTCAGGCCGGCTGCGGCGAGACGTCGCTGGTGCACGCCGGACATCGAGTGGCCGCCACCGGGATCGACGTCTTGCAGTAGGGGCATTCGGCCATCTTCGGGGCCTCCTCGGGAGCCCCGGCCATCCGGTTCATCCCCTTCACCAGGAAGAACAGCACCAGGGCGACCAGCAGGAAGTTGATCACCGCGGTGAGGAACGCGCCGTACTGGATCACCCCGTCGCCCAGCTGGAACGTGAGAGCGGTGAAGTCCGGCTCCCCGAACAGGCCGGCGATGGCCGCCAGGATCACCCCGTTCACCAGGGACTGGACCACCGCGTTGAACGCCAGGCCGAGGATCACCGCCACGGCCAGCTCGACGACGTTCCCGCGCAGCGCGAACTTCTTGAACTCCTCGATCATGGTGACCTCCTATCCGGTGGGCCGTGCGGGCGGGGGACCTTCGAGCTGCTGGTAGTAGGTCGTCCACGCCTCGGACCATCCCTCAGCGTTGAGCGGGAACGTCCGGATGGGGATCCCTCCGGCAGCTCCGTCCCAGACGACATAGGCGCTTGCGGTGCGTCCCAGGGCATAGCGAGCCCCTCGGTAGTCGATGGACACCGCCCCGGCATACGGGCCGACTCCGGTGACCGCTCCGTCCCTGACCTCCTTGGTCGGCCGGCCGATGGCGAAGTACAGGATCGGGCCGATGATCCCCACGAAGATGATCAGGAGGACCCACATGACCTTGGTCCCGGTCCGGTACATGGAGTCGTGAGGCACCCGGGCGGCGTCTACCAATGCCACGATCATCAGCACGAGGGCCCCGATCCCGAACAGGCCGGCGAAGATGAAGATGGCGATGAACGGACCGGCGTCGAGCTCCACGGCTCAGATGATGTCGTCGGGCGGCAGGTGGCGACGCCGGGGGCTGCGTTCGGAGATCGGGCGTCCGACGCTGAGGTAGATCAGCGGGCCGATCACCACCGGGACGAGCAGGATCACCAGCACCCAGATCAGCTTGTTCCCCGCCCGGTACATCGAGTCGTCCGGAACCTTGATCGCATCGACCAGCGCGTAGACGAACAGGATCACCACCGCCACCGGGACGGCCAGCCGGAGCAGCACGGCGATCATGCGTGCTCCTGCTGGCGGCTCTGGACCTCCGCCTCCCGCCGTTGGAGCTCGTACGTCCCGGATCGCCGGGCGAGCGCGTCGGCGATGGTCGGCGAGACCGCGAAGGCCACGTCGGAGAGCTTCGGCAGCAGGCCCGAGACCACGATGTCGGGCTTGTTCCGTTCGATAGCCCGGAGCACCGCAGCGGCAACGGCGCGGGGCGTGGTCCCCGTGCCCGATCGCTTGGGCACGGTGGGGAAGCGCCGGTCGGCGAACATCCCGGCGTCGGTCACGAACCCCGGGCACACCACCGAGACACCCACGCCCGACCCGTGCAGCTCCGCTCGGAGCGAATAGGTGAACCCCACCAACCCGTGCTTGGTGGCGGCGTACACGGTGTTGTAGGGAACCGCCGCTTTGCCCGCCAGCGACGACACGTTGACGATGTGGCCGCGCCCACGCTCCAGCATCCCGGGGAGGGCCAGCAGGCAGAGCTGGAGTGCGGCCTCCAGGTTGACCTCGATGGTGCCGCGGATCTCTTCGGCGGTGTAGCTGGTGAACGGCCGGATGAACTCGATGCCCGCGTTGTTGATGAGGACGTCGACCGGCCCGAACGCGGCCTCGGCATCAGCCAGGATCGCGGCGCGGTCCTCGTCGTTGGCCACGTCGGCGGCCACCGTGGCTACCCGGTTGGAATCGAGATCGGCCCGCGTTCGCTCGAGGTCGGGGGCGGAGCGAGCCGCGAGCGTGACTCGGGCGCCGTGGGACAGCAACGCGCGGGCGATGTGGGGACCGAGGCCCCGGGACCCTCCGGTGAGCACGACGCTTGCCTCTTGAAGGTCCATGGCGCGACTATACCCCCAGAGCCTTGAGGTTCCCCGACCAGGAAGGAGGCTCTCGTGGCCGACCCCGTCCAGTTCAACCTTTCGGAAAACGATCTCCCGACAGCCTGGTACAACATCATGCCGGACATCGTGGGGGCCGGCGGTCAGCCGCTGCCGCCGCTGCATCCGGGGACCAAGGAGCCCGTCACTCCCGACCTCCTGGCGCCGTTGTTCCCCGAGGCGCTGATCATGCAAGAGGTCTCCACCGACCAGTGGATCGACATCCCCGGCGCGGTGCTCGACGTGTACCGCATGTGGAGGCCCACCCCGCTGATGCGAGCGACCCGGCTGGAGAAAGATTTGGACACCCCGGCCCACATCTACTTCAAGTACGAGGGGACATCCCCGGCGGGCTCGCACAAGCCCAACACGGCGGTGGCCCAGGCGTACTACAACAAGGAGGCCGGCACCAAGCGGATCACCACGGAGACCGGGGCCGGGCAATGGGGCTCGGCGCTTTCGATGGCCTGCACGTTCTTCGACCTCGACTGCCTGGTGTTCATGGTCAAGGCCTCCTACGAGCAGAAGCCGTACCGCCGGATCTTCATGGAGACGTTCGGCGCGGAGGTTCGACCCTCACCGACCTCCACCACCGAGGTGGGCAAGAAGATCCTCGAGGGAGACCCGCAGTCGCCGGGTTCGCTGGGCATCGCCATCAGCGAGGCCATGGAGGTGGCCGCGCAGAACGAGGACACCAAGTACTCGCTGGGGAGTGTGCTCAACCACGTGCTCCTGCACCAGACCGTGGTGGGGCTGGAGACCCAGAAGCAGATGGAGATGACCGGCGAGGACCCGGACGTGATCATCGGGTGCGTCGGTGGAGGCTCCAACTACGCCGGGTTCAGCTACCCGTTCATGGGAGAACGGCTGCGCGGTGAGCGTCAGAGCCGGTTCATCGCCTGCGAGCCGGCGGCGTGTCCCACCCTCACCAAGGGGAAGTTCGCGTATGACTTCGGCGACACCGGCCAGATGACCCCGCTGCTTCCGATGTACACGCTGGGACACACGTTCGTCCCGGCCCCGGTGCATGCGGGAGGTCTGAGGTACCACGGCGACGCTCCTTCCCTGTCGGCGCTGGTGAGGGAAGGCCACATGGAGGCCCGGGCCTACACGCAGAACGAGATCTTCGAGGCGGCCCAGCGTTTCGCCCAGACCCAGGGGCTCATCCCCGGGCCGGAGCCGGCCCACGCGATCCGGGCGGTCATCGAGGAAGCCGAGGCGGCGAAGGAGGCCGGAGAGGAACGGGTGATCCTGTTCAACCTCTCGGGCCACGGGTTCTTCGACATGCAGGCTTACGACGACTACCTGAACGGCCGCCTGCCGGAGGTGGAGTACGAGGATGCCAGTCTCGAGGAGGGGCTGAAGTCCGTGCCCGACGTGCCCATTCCGGGCTGAGAGTCGTTTAGCCTCGAGCGGCCACTGCCGACGGGTGCCCGGCCGGGGACGCCGCGACGGCTCTGGCGATCCGGCGCGCGTCGATCCCCAGCTCGCGGAGGTTCCCGCTGAGCGGATTGGAATAGCCCAAGAAGTACAGGCCCGGCGCGTTCGGATGGGTGACCGCGCCGTGGACCACCGGTCGTCCGTGGCGACCGAGGATCCCGAGGTGGCCGACCATCTCCTCGAGGGCGCGCTCGAAGCCCGTGGCCGCGATCACCGCGTCTGGGCGGAGGCGCCGCGCGCCATGGAGGATCACGTCGGGGCCATCGAACGACTCCACCGCCGGCATCACTCGCACCTTCCGCTTCTTGAGCAGTCCGATCAGCCCCACGTCCAGGATCGGGACCAGGTCGTCCTCCTTCAGCCGGGTGTACATGCCGCGCGGTGGCGGAGGCAGGCCGTAGGGCCTCAGGTCCCCGACCGTCAGCCTTCGCGCACCCCGGGACAGCACATCGACCATTCGGGCAGGAAGCGGTCGCATGACCACCCCCAGGGCCTGGGTGGGGAACCCTCCGACGTCCCGCCGGAGGATGTTCGGCGGGGTTCGCACCGAGAGCGCCACCTCCCGGGCCCCGCCTTCCACCAGATCGACGGCGATCTCCGCGCCGGAGTTCCCGGTTCCCACCACCAGGACGTGCTTGTCCACGTAGGGCGCCGGATTTCGGTAGTCACTGGAGTGGATCAGCTCTCCGGAGAAGGTCTCGGTCCCCGGCCACGAGGGGATGCGGGGCCGGCGGTTGTACCCAGTGGCCACCACCACGGCCCTCGCCTGGATCGTCCCCTCACCCGTCTGCGCCGCCCACCCGCCGTCCACCCGGTCGAGCCTGCGGACTTCGGTGCGCAGGCGGATGGGGAGCGCGTGGTGCCGGGCGTAGGCCTCGAGGTACCGAACGACGCCATCCCGGCTGACCCACTTCCCTTCCCGGCGGGGGATCGGCAAGCCGGGAAGATCCGACAGCCACCGAACGGTGTGAAGGTGCAGGCGGTCGTAGTGCTTCCGCCAGCTGTCGCCGACCCGCTCCGCGGCGTCGACGACCAGGACGTCGATGCCCCGGCCCCGCAGCGTGGCCCCGGTGGCCAGGCCCGCAGGGCCGCCTCCCACGATGAGGACGTCGGTCGCTCGCGGCACGAGGGCCAACCTTAGCCGCTCTCCGCTATCGTTAGCGCCGTGGCCGCACGCGAACGCCTGAAGCCGCTCGACCCCGTGGACGTGGACGCGCTTCTCTCCGACGAGGAGCGGGGGGTCCGTGACGCCGTCCGGCGGTGGGTGCAGGACCGCGTCATGCCCCACATCGACGGGTGGTTCGAGAACGGTGAGTTCCCCCGCGAGCTCGTCCCGGAGGCGGGGGAGATGGGGTGGCTGGGGATGCACCTCACCGGGTACGGCTGCGCGGGAGCCGGCGCCGTGGCCTACGGCCTGACGATCATGGAGCTGGAGGCCGGCGACAGCGGGATCCGGTCCATGGTCTCCGTGCAGGGCTCCCTGTGCATGTATCCCATCTGGCGGTTCGGCTCGGAGGAGCAGAAGGAACGGTGGCTCCCTCCGATGGCTCGCGGCGAGGTGATCGGGTGCTTCGGCCTGACCGAGCCGGACTCGGGCAGCGATCCGAGCAGCATGCGCACCACCGCGAAGCAGGACGGGGACGAGTGGGTGCTCACCGGCACCAAGATGTGGATCACGAACGGAGGCATCGCGGACCTGGCCATCGTGTGGGCCAAGACCGACGAGGGGATCCGGGGCTTCCTGGTCCCCACGGCCACCCCCGGGTTCAGCACTAGCGACATCGAGCGCAAGATCTCGCTCCGAGCCTCGGTCACCAGCGAGCTGGTCCTCGACGATGTGCGCCTCCCATCCGACGCCGTCCTCCCCGAGGTCACCGGGATGAAGGGCCCGCTGTCCACATTGAACGAGGCCCGGTTCGGGATCATGTGGGGGGCCATGGGGGCGGCCCGGTCCTGCTACGAGACCGCGCTGGAGTACGCCACCACTCGTGAGCAGTTCGGCAAGCCGATCGGGGGATTCCAGCTCACGCAGGAGAAGCTGGTGAACATGGCACTCGAGCTGTCGAAGGGCACGCTGCTGGCGCTCCACCTGGGCCGCATGAAGGACGAGGGGCGGCTCACACCCGAGCACGTGAGCGTGGGGAAGCTGAACAACGTCCGCGAGGCGCTGGCGATCGCTCGTGAGGCCAGGACGATTCTGGGGGCCAACGGCATCACGCTCGAGTACCCGATCATCCGGCACATGAACAACCTGGAGTCGGTGTTGACGTACGAGGGGACCAGCGAGATCCACACGCTGATCCTCGGCGAGGCCCTCACCGGCCTTCGCGCGTTCCATTGAGCCCGTTCCGCGGCTCGACCCCGTTCACCGAACGCTGGGAGCACTTCGGGTTCCGGATCCAGGACGGCGTGGCCACCGTGACGTTCGAGCGTCCGGACCGGCTGAACGCGCTGACGTTCCAGGCCTACGCGGACCTTCGAGACCTCCTGGCCGAGCTCCCACAACACGACGACGTCCGAACGCTGGTGATCACCGGCACCTGCAAGGGCTTCTGCTCCGGCGGAGACGTCCACGACATCATCGGCGCCCTTCAGAAGATGGACGCTCGGGACCTGCTGGACTTCACTCGGATGACCGGGACCGTGGTCCAGCGGATGCGAGAGTGCCCGCTGCCCATCGTGGCTGCGGTGAACGGGGTGGCCGCCGGCGCCGGTGCGGTGATCGCGCTGGCCGCCGACTTCCGGCTGGTGGCCCGGTCGGCCAGGTTCTCGTTCCTGTTCACCAAAGTCGGCCTGGCAGGAGCCGACATGGGCTCGGCCTATCTGCTGCCCCGGCTGGTGGGGATGGGCAGAGCCACCGAGCTGCTGATCCTCGGCGAGGACGTGGACGCCGGTCGCGCCGTCGAGGTGGGGCTGGCCAACCGGGTCGTCGAGGACGGCGCGCTGATGGACGAAGCCGGAGCGCTGGCCCGCCGGCTGACGGAGGGACCGGCGCTGGCCTACGCCACCACCAAGATGCTGTTGACCCGGGAGATCGACATGGATCTCGGGGGATCCCTGGAGCTCGAGGCCATGGCACAGGCGCTGCTGATGTCCTCGGAGGACTACCGCGAGTTCTACCGGGCCTTCCAGGAGGGCCGGGACCCGAAGTGGACCGGGCGGTGAGCGGTCCCCACGAACTGATCAACCCCGAGACGCTTCTTCCGCCCCTGGGCTTCGCCCACGCCGTGGTGGCGCAGGGCGGGAGGACCGTGTATCTCGGAGGCCAGGCCGGACACCGGTCCGATGGGATGCTGGTACCCGGCGGGGTCGTCGAGCAGTTCGACCAAGCGTGCGCCAACGTGGTGGCCGCCCTGGAGGCCGCCGGCGCCCGTCCAGAGCACCTGGTATCGCTGCAGATCTTCATCACCGACCTCGACGCGTACCGGAGCGCGTTGAGACCGATCGGGCAGGCGTACCGGAAGCATTTCGGCAAGCACTATCCGGCCATGGCGCTGCTGGGAACGACGGAGCTGTTCGACTCGGAGGCCACCGTCGAGCTGGTCGGCGTGGCGGTGATCCCCTCCCCGACGTCTTCAGCCTGACATGAGCACCGGCATCATCATCTTCACCGTGTACGTCGTCGTCCTTCGGGGCCTCACATTCGCCATCTCCATCCGGAACGAGCGGCGTCTGAAACGCGAGGGTGCCGTCGAGTACGGCAAGGGCGGAACCGCCTTCATCGTGGGAGTGTCCCTCCTCTACGCGGCGAGCGCGATCGTCGAGGGCGCGATGCGGCGGGTTCAGCTCGATACCGTCGCCGTTCTGGGGATCGTGATCCACACGTTCGCGATGGTGGTTCTGTTCACCGTGATCTACCAGCTACGAGCCATCTGGACGATGAGACTCCTCATCGGAAGAGGGCACCAGCTCGTGACGAGCTGGCTCTTCCGGACCGTGAAGCATCCGAACTACTTCTTCGGCCTCATCCCGGAGTTCATCGGACTGACCCTGGTGTACCGGGCCTGGATCACCGGAGCGGTCCTGTTTCCGGCCCTGCTGGTGGCCATCGGGATCAGGATCGTCCAAGAAGAAAGAGCCATGCGCCAGGCCTTCGAGGGATACCGAGGGATCCTGCCGGGGCAGAGCTCAGGGTCCTCGCCTAGCTGAACAGGTCGCGGGCGATGACCTCGCGCTGGATCTCGCTGGTCCCTTCGTAGATCCGCGGAGCCCGGACCTCTCGGTACAGCCGCTCCATCGGGTGACCGAGCTCCAGGGCCCTGGCGCCGTGGACCTGGACCGCGGCATCCACCACCCACTGGGCCGTCTCGGTGGCGAACAGCTTGGCCATCGCCGACCGGCGGGTCACGTCGGGAGCTCCGTCGTCGACCGCGCCGGCGGCCGAATACACCATGAGGCTGGCGGCCTCGGTGCGAGTGGCCATCTCCGCCAAGAGATGGGAGACGGCCTGGAACTCTCGGATCGGCCGGCCGAACGCCTCCCGCTGAGCGGCGTGCCCGACCGAGGCTTCGACCGCCGCGCGAGCCATGCCCACCGCGAACGCCCCCACGCTGGGCCGGAACAGGTCCAGGGTGGCCAGCGCCACCCGGAACCCGTGGTCGACCTCTCCGAGGACGTCCTCGGCGGCCACGCGGACACCGTCGAGCTCCAGCCGTCCGATGGGATGGGGCGACAGGAGCTCGATGGGCTCGCCCGACATCCCCGCCGCGTCGCCGGGCACCGCGAACGCCGTCACTCCCTTGCTTCCGGCGCCCTCAGTGGTTCGGGCGAACAGGGTGTACACGTCGGCATCCGGGGCGTTGGAGATCCAGGTCTTCACCCCCGTGAGCCGGAACCCGTCGCCGTCGGGCTCCGCCCGGAGCTCCAGTGCGGCGGCGTCCGATCCGTGTTCCGGCTCGGTGATGGCGAACGCGGCAACCGCGTCCCCACCCGCGATGGCCGGTACCCACCGGTCCACCGTCTCGCGTTTGCCCGCCCGGAGGATCGGGTACCCGCCCAGGCCCTGCATGGCCAGCGCGGTCTCCGCCTCCGGGCTCTCCGTGGCCATCGCCTCCCGGAGCAGGCACAACGTCGTCGCAGCGATCGTCCCGTCCGGTGGGAACAGCCGGGAGAGGAGGCCCTGGTCCGCCAGGGCCCGCACCAGGGTCCGGTTGACTCGGCCGGGCTGGCCGCCCTCCACCAGCGGGCCCAGCACCTCGCGGGTGACGCGACGGGTGTCGTCGAGCAGCGCTCGTTGCTCGTCGGTGAGCGCGAAGGCCGCCACGCGCGGACCTTAGCAGCCGCCCGAGCCGCTCGAAGCGCGGAGTACGATGGCCGGACCGCCGGTTCGAGGAGGTCGACGATGACGGACTCGCCGTACTGGAACCCGCGCCACGAGACCCTGCCTCGGGGAGACCTCGGGGCCCTTCAGCTCCGCAAGCTTCGGAACCTCCTCGACTGGGCCGACGCGCGGGTCCCGTGGCACGCCAAGCGGCTCCGCGACGCCGGGGTGACCTCGGACTCGATCCGGTCCCTGGACGACCTCCGCCGGATCCCGTTCATGACCCGTGACCAGTGGATGCAGGGCCAGGAAGAGAACCCTCCGTACGGGGCGGTCCTGGCCGAGGACCCCGAGCGGGCGATCCGCTACCACATGACCTCCGGCACCACGGGGAAAACGCCCATCCGGGTGCTCGACTCGCTGAAGGACTGGGAGTGGATCGCCGAGATGTGGTGCTACGGGCTGTGGGGATTCGGCGTTCGTCCCGCCGACGTGTTGTTCGTGGCGTTCGGGTACTCCACGTTCATCGGGTTCTGGGGCCTGCACTACGCCGGCGAGAAGCTCGGCTGCCTGGTCCTGCCAGGCGGAGCCATGCAAACCGACCAGCGGGTGAAGCAGATCGTGGACATGGGCGCCACCGTGGTGGCGTCCACTCCCACGTACGCGCTGCGGATGGCCCAGGAGGCGAAGGGGCTGGGCATCGACCTGGCCGGAAGCTCCGTGCGACGGCTGATCCTGTCGGGAGAGCCGGCGGGATCGATCCCCGCCACCAAGAAGCTGATCGAGGAGCAGTGGGGTGCCAAGGCCGGCGACACCGCGGGGATGACGGAGCTCGGAACGATCATGGTGTTCGAGTGCGAGCACCAGCCCGGCGGCACCCACGTCATCGAGGACCACTACATCGAGGAGGTCGTCGACCCGGAGACCGACGCTCCCGTCCCGTACGGAGAGATGGGGGAGCGGGTGGTGACCTCGTTCGGCCGAGGGTTCATCCCGGTGATCCGGTACCGGACCCGGGACTTCGTGGTCCGGGTCCCGGGCTCGACGTGCTCGTGTGGCCGCACCTTCGACATCTACGAGGGCGGGATCCGCGGCCGGGTCGATGACATGAAGCTGGTCCGGGGGACGAACGTGTACCCCCGCGCGGTCGAGGCCCTGATCCGGGAGCACGAGGAGATCGACGAGTTCCAGATCCACCTGTACACGGCTGAGGGGATCCGGGACGAGATCGAGGTGCTGGTGGAGATCCCCGGTGGAGAAGCCGAGCCGGTCCTCACGCAGCTCCAGAAGGAGCTGGCCGACGCCCACGAGAGTCTCCGCTTCGGGGTCAAGCAAGTCGATGCGGGGACGCTCCCGCGCTTCGAGCTGAAGGCCAAGCGGGTGCTGGACGAACGGATCGTGATCGGAACCGAGGGCGAGCGGAGGCAGCCATGACCCTGAACCACGCCGAGCAGAAGCTGGTGGAGTGCTACCGGACGCTGGCGGACGTCCTCGAGAACCACCGGGACGAGCTGGCTCCCTTCGAGGAGCGGAACGCCATCAAGGCCCTGTCGACGTTGTGGCAGGTGATGAATGGGCTCGACCAGGACCCCGGGCACCCTTACGATCTGGGCGTCTGAGCGGAGGGAGGAAGGCATGTTCAGCCTGTACAACCTGTTGCAGGTGATCCACATCGTCGCGGCGATGATCTGGGTCGGGGGGAGCATCCTGCTGGTCGTGATTTCGGCGCGCATGGCACGAACGAACCACCTCCAGGCCAGGTTGGCGTTCACCCGGGAGAGCGCGGTGGTCGGCCCCATCGTGGGGGCGTCCGTCGTGGTCCTTCTGGCCGCGGGCGTGTGGATGGTCCTGTGGCACGATTTCTTGACGTTCCGGATGACGTGGATCTGGCTGTCTCTGCTTTTGTTCGGCATCTCCGCGGTCTTCGGCGGCGCCTACTACGGCCGGGCGAACAAAAGGATGGTGGCCGCACTCGAGTCCGGGGAGCAGGGCCGTGCTGAGGCCGATCGCCTGGCCCGCCAAACGATCATGGTGGGCCGTATCGACATCCTCCTCCTCTTGGTGATCGTGGGGCTGATGGTGTTCAAGCCCGGGCTCTGACCCGCCGCCCGTTCGGACACATCGCGATCGCCGGCTCACCGAACCGGACAAGCCGGAATCGCCGGAACAGGGCCATAATCCAAGCCGTGTGGGCACGGGTGGGGGCTCCCTGGTGACGATGCCGGTGATCCCGGTGGTCGGAGGTCCGCGGGAGCGCGGGCATGCGGCGGGAGCCGCGCTCGCCCCTCGAATCCACCGTTCCCTGGAGTTCTACCGGGCGTTCCTGGACCGCCGGGGGGTCGGATCGGCCGATTTGGCCGAAGCCCTGGCGCCTTTTCGACACGCGGCCGCGGCCCGCCTGCCGGCCCTGGTCGAAGAGGTCGAGGGGCTGGCGGAGGGCGCCGGCGTCCCGTTCTGGGACCTGTTCGCCGCCAACGCGTGGGAGGAGCTTGAGCCGTCGCTGGCCACCACCGCCTCGATCGATCGGTGCACGGCGTTCGCGGTCACCGGCCCGGACGGCACCGTGCTGGGTCACAACGAGCAGTGGTACGCCGGTGATGCCGGCAACACCGCGGTGATCGTGGCCCGGCCCGACGACGGTCCGGCGTTCGCGTCGCCGTCGGTGGTTGCCTGCCTCCCCGCGGTCGGGATGAACGCGGGAGGCACGGCCCAGGCCATCATGTCGCTGACCGCTCGCGACGACGGGGTCGGTGTCCCTCGGGTGCTGGTCTCCCGGCATTCCCTGCAGGCCCGGGATCCCGACGACGGGCGAGCCAGGGCCGCGGTGCCCGGACGAGCCGGCGGGTACGCCCACCTGTTCGCCGGGGCCGGCGGGACCATCGTGACGGTGGAGACCTCGGCCTCTGGGGACGCGGTCGTTGCGGGCGGGGCGCACACCAACCACTACCTCGACCCGGACCTGGCGGACCGGGCGGATCCGCCCGAGGCCGGCACCGTGGCCCGCCTCGAGCGGCTGCGAGCAGTCTTGGCGGAGCGCAGCCCCACGACCCCCACCGAGGTGATGGAGGTGCTTCGGGATCACGAGTCCTCGCCGGCCATCTGCCTCCACCCCGATCCTGCCGATGGCGATGAGGCCGAGTCGGTGCTGTTCTCGATGGTGTGCCACGTGGAGGAACGGCGGATGTGGGTGGCGGACGGCAACCCGTGCACCGCGCCGTTCGCGGAGATCGATCTGGTGGAGGCGTTCGGGTGATCGACCGGCCACCGCTCTACGCCCGGCTGACCTGGCCGGAGGTCGCCAGGGTGGCAGCGGAGGATCGGGTGTGCCTGGTCCCGGTGGCCACCCTCGAGGACCACGGCCACCACCTCCCGATCGACGCGGACCTCAGGATCGTCGAGCAGATCTGCCGCGCCGCCGCGGATGAAGCGCCCGACGACATCGTGCTCCTCCCGGCGATTCCGCACGGCTACTCGCCCCACCACATGGACTTCCCCGGCCCCATCACCATCGGGTGGGAGACGTTCACGAGATACCTGGTGGACGTGGGAGTGTCGCTGGCTCACCATGGGTTCCGGCGGATCCTGTTCCTGAACGGCCACGGGTCGAACCAGAACCTCGTGGAGATGGCGGCACGGCTGGTCGCCGTGGACCGCCCCGAGGTCCTGGCCGCCGCAGCCTTCTACCTCTCCAGCCCCGAGGCGGCCCGGGCCATCGAGGAGGTCCGGGAGTCCGAGCGAGGAGGCATGGCCCACGCCTGCGAGCTGGAGACTTCGATCTATTTGGCCATCGATCCCGACGCCGTCGACATGGACCTGGCCGTGGACGAGCGCTCGTACCCCGCGGGCCAGCACGCCTGGCTGGACTGGTCGGACGGCTCGCTGAAGATCATGCCGTGGTGGTCCTCGTTCTCCAAGACGGGGGTCCAGGGACAGCCAACGCTGGCTACCGCTGAGAAGGGGAAGGCGCTCCTGGACGCGGCCGTGGCCGAGTGCGTGGCCTACGTCCGCGAGCTCCGCGAGAAGCCGCTACCCGAGCGGCGCACCCCGGAGGGACCGTCGTGACGGTCGTGAAGCCGCGACCGCTGCCGGAAGGGGGGACCATCGGGGTCCCGGCGCCGTCGAGCCCCTGGGACGAGCGCTCCGAGGTGGACCGGGGGGTCCGGTGGTGGGAGTCGAAGGGCTACCGGGTCAAGCTGGGCGAGGGGATCTGGGATCGCGACGACTACGTGGCCGG
>DAITPV010000028.1:0-12790 GCA_036833435.1 Actinomycetota bacterium
GCTTCCCCGCTCGGGGCTGGCGTCCCGTCAGGGACTGACCCTGGCCAACTCCCCGGGCCTCATCGACGCGGGATACCGCGGCGAAGTGACGGTGGCCGTAGTGAACCTGGACCGGGAGCGCCCGGTGGAGATCAACCGAGGGGATCGGATCGCCCAGCTACTGATCGTGCCCTTCGCCGAGGTGGAGCCCGTCGAGGTGGAGGAGCTCCCCCCATCGGAGCGGGGCACCGGAGGGTTCGGGTCGAGCGGCGTCGGCTCGTAAGGCCGGGCTGATCCTCGCGTGGCCCGTCAGGCAAGTGCGGGCATGATCTTGAACACGGTCCCGCCGAGGGAGATCGCGTACAGCTCGCCGTCGTGGTCTTCGCCGAAGGCCGAGATCGACGGGACCGTCACTTCGAGCTCTGTCTCCTCCACCACTTGGCCGTTCTCCTGACGGATGGAGCGAAGGCGTCCGTCGCACCAATCCGAGAACACGTATGCCCCCTGAAGCGAGGGGATGGCCGCACCGCGATAGACGTAGCCGCCCGTGGCCGAGCACGAGCCCTCCTCGCCGTTCGCGTACACGTGGATGGGCGGCACATGGTTCACGGGCTCGGTCGCGCCCTCGGGGCGTCCCGGGTAGAGGCTCAGACCCTCCATGTGGTTCCACCCGTAGTTCTCGCCTCCGTCGGAGCCCGACGCGGTGAGGTTGATCTCCTCCCAGTCAGCCTGTCCGACATCGGCGATCCACAGATCGCCGGACTCCCGGTCGAAGGAGAACTTCCACGGGTTGCGGAGGCCGTAGGCCCAGATCTCCGGGAGGGCATCGGCTGGGACGACCTTGTCCGGGTTGTTGGGATCGGGGGCGAAGGGGTTGCTCGGAGGCTCCGAGAACGGCGCGTCCCCCGATGGACGTGGATCGATACGCAGGATCTTGCCGAGGCGTGTGTCCAGGCTCTGCGCGTTGTAGTTGGGGTCGCCGGAGCTTCCGCCGTCTCCCAGGCCCAGGTAGAGGTATCCGTCGGGCCCGAACAGGAGGGTCCCCCCATTGTGGTTCTCGAAGGGCTGGTCGACGGTCAGCACCTCGCGCCGAGATTCGGGAACCGCCACTCCGTCGGCGAACGCGAATTCCTCGACATGAGTGTCGCGGGCCGTGTCGGTGAAGTTGATGTACAGGAATTCCCCGTCGGGCGAGAACGCCAGCCCCAGGAGGCCCTGCTCGAGCCCGGTGGAAACCTCTGTGGAGATGTCGAGCACCGGGACCGGGTCGAACACGAGGCCGTCGCGGACGGCTCGCACCGTGCCGGTCTTCTCCACGATGTACAGGTCGTCGCTCTCGGGATGCTGGGCCATGGCCACCGGGAGCCGGAATGCGCCCGGGACCGGGGACAACAGGACCTGGGGGGCCGCCAGGGCTGGCTCTGCGGAGCCCAGCCATCCGGTCGTCAGGGTCAGGCTCAGCAGCAGGGCGAATCGGCGCATCGGATCTCCTCTTGATCGCGGACAAGGGAGACGTTCTCCGTACCAGGGGCGGAATCCTGCTTGGTCTCCTTATCTGTGCTGGACCAAGGCGGGTCCGGGGTCCCGGGCCGCTTGGTAGAATCGAAGCTCACGCGGACGTGGCTCAGTTGGTAGAGCACCACCTTGCCAAGGTGGGGGTCGCGGGTTCGAATCCCGTCGTCCGCTCTTATCTACTAAAATCAAGGAGCGCGTCGACCTACGCCTGACCTCCGCTCGGAGACCCACGCTCTCCGGCATCAAGGGGGTAAAGGGGATCTTGTCCTCGGGTCAACGTCGCTGGCGTGTCTGAGACCGGCAGCGGTGTGGAGCGTGGGTCTGCGCCGTTGTCCGGAGGACACGTGAAATGACGAGAAAAAAACACCTCAAAGAGCGCGTCCGTGCGCGCATGTCCAAGACCGGCGAGAGCTATACGGCCGCTCGGCGTCGGGTCGTCGCCGCACGTCCAGAAGCCGAAGACGGAACAAGCGGCTACATATTGCGGGGCGGCACCCACCCCGACACAGCTGCCCTGGCGAACAGCCTCGCGAACGCAGGCGTGACCGCGGGTGGCACGCAACTGAGCGAAGCGCTCATCCTTGGCATCGGGGGAGGTCTGGGCGCCGGCTACATCCTCTGGCAGTTCACAGGTCATCCCCCAATCGTCACGTTGGGATTCCGGAATCAATGGCAGTACCCGGATCGCTGGTTGGTCAAGACCTGCTCGCGCATGGGGATCGAAGCGACCCTGCACGAGACCGGAGGGCATGTCACGGCCCTCCGGACGCTTCGGGAGGCCCTATCGAAGGACGCTCCGAGGCCCCTCGTGTGGATAGATGTTCAGGAGATCGGCTACTGGCACTTTCCCGAACGGTTCTCCGGGATGGAGGGCTACTCGGTCGTTGTGACCAGCGAACGAGACGGGCGCTTCTTCATCGACGATCGGAACAGCGCCCCACTATCCATCGACGAAGAGACCCTGCGGGCAGCTCGCGGGCGGGTCACGTCGTATCGGAACCGTCTCGTGACGTTCGACGCACCCGCAGAGATCCATACGCGAATCGTCGCCGAAGCGATCGAGGCGGGGTTGGAGGACCAGGTCCGGCATCTTGGCTCGGATTCCGACTCGTTCTCGCTCCCTGCATTGCGGAAATGGGCTCGGATGCTTACCGACGGCAAGAACAAGAAGGGATGGAGGAACGTCTTCGCCGATCAGAAGGGCCTGTTCGGTGTGCTCCTGACGATCTACGAAGGCATCGAGTCGAGTGGGTTCGGCGGAGGTTCTCTGCGGGGTCTGTATGCATCATTCGTCGACACGGCTGCAGATCTCCTCGATCGACCGGCCCTGAGCCGAGTGTCCGACGCGTATCGAGATCTCGACAGGCAGTGGGTGGATCTGGCAGGGCGCGTCGCACCAAGTGGTGAGGAACCGTTCAGCAGAGCGCGGGAGTTGATCGATTCTCTACACGAACAGGTCCTGGATGGCGGCGATGCTGAGAGGCCCGCGGCCGACCTGACGGCTCAGGAGTTGTGGCGCTTGAGGGACGCTCGTGATGATGAGCCGCTCTTTGACGCTTCTACGTTTGAAGATCTCCTCGAGGAGCTGAGCCGGGACATCCACGCCCTCTATGAAGCCGAGCGCAACGTCGTTGCCGAACTCGGCGCGGCGATCAAGTGATGGAATCTCACGCCACCTTCGCGACCACCTTCCCCCGTGCGTGGCCTTCTTCCAGGTAGGCGATGGCCGCGGGGATCTCGGCGAACGGATAGCTCCGGTCGATCTCCGGGCGCACCTTCCCGGCCTCGATCAGCTCCGACAGGAGCTCGAGATCCTTGCCGGTGACGCGCGCCTCTACCTGGGCGATGTCCTTTCCACCGCGGAGGGAGATGCCGAGCAGCTTCGGCACGCTGGTGAACCCGGTGACGGCGGCCTTGCCGCCCTCGGCAAGCGCACGACGGAGATCGGAGACCGATCGATTCCCGATCGTGTCGAGGATGAGGTCGTATCGCTGGCCGCTGCGAGTGAAGTCGGTCGTCGTGTAGTCGACGACGTGGTCGGCTCCGAGCGATCGGACGAGGTCGATGTTCCGAGTGCTGGTCACGCCGGCCACCTCGGCTCCGTAAGACTTGGCGATCTGAATCGCAAAGGAGCCGACACCGCCGGAAGCGCCGTTGATCAGCACCTTCTGCTCGGGCTGGATCTCTCCGTGGTGGCGAAGGCCCTGAAGGGCCGTGACTCCCGCCATCGGAACCGCAGCGGCTTCCTCGAATGACAGGTTCGGGGGCTTCAACGACATTATGTCGGCCGGCACCGAGACGTACTCCGCGAAGCCGCCGTACCCATGCTTGAGCGTGTTGCCGTAGACCTCGTCGCCGGGCTTGAGCCGGGTGACGCCGCTGCCGATCGCCTCGACCTGGCCGGCGATGTCGACGCCGAGGATCTTGTGCTTCGGCCGAAACCAGCCCAGTGTGGCTCGCGAGAAGGCGGGCGTTGCGCGCATGGAGTGCCAGTCCGCTGGATTGACGGAAACCCCCAGCACCTTCACCAGGACTTCATCGGGTTCCGGTGAAGGCTTTTCAACCTCCGCCATCCGAAGTGTCTCCGGCGGACCGTACTTCTCGTAGATGATCGCCTTCATGACTCCAGTCTCCTTCGTCTCGCCCACCGTCAGGTCGCCCGGGACCCCTCAGCGAGGAAGGGGGACAACGTTGACTGCTCTCGGTCAGCTCAACTGATTACGCATATGCCTCTTTTATACTCTTTGCGGTCAGTCGGTTAGAAGCGAACCTGCTGGCCGAATCCCCCGCATGGGAGGCAGGCACGGTAACCGGGCGCCCGATGAGTCGTGCTGCACCTGGTGGTCCTAGTATCGAGAACGAGGAGGACTGACATGGGGAAGGCGTTCGAGATCGTCAACGAGATCGAGGTCGGCGCGACTCCCGAGCAGGCCTGGGAGGGGGTCGCCACCGGGGAGGGGATGGACGCCTGGTTCATGGGGCGGAACGAGATCGAGCCCCAGGAGGGGGGCAAGGCGCGGACCGTCACCCCGCGCTTTGCCGAGGAAGCCACCGTGACCACGTGGGAACCTCCGAACCGGTTCGCCTATCGCACCGACGAGTCCGAGGACGGCTCGTTCATGTCCTTCGACTACCGGATCGAGGGAGGAGACAAGGGCAATACCTCGATCAGGTGGATCCATTCCGGCGTCCTCGGTGGCGACTGGGAAGCGGAGTACGAAGCGATGAACGAGGGCGACACCGCGTACTTCCACAAGCTCGGCCAGTACCTCACCTACTTCATCGGGCGGAAGGCCACTCCCGTGGAGGTAACCGGGCCCGAGTTCCCCGACCACGAGCAGGCGTGGAAGACGATCAGAGGAGGGCTCGGCCTCCCCGGCCCCGTCGCCGTGGATGACACGGTGCGGCTGACCCCGGAGGGGATCGCCCCCATCGAAGGCACCGTGGAATGGGTCTCTCCGAGCTTCCTGGGCGTGCGGAGCGATGACGCGCTGTACCGGTTCATCCTGGCGTTCTACGGTCCGGTCATGGTTGGACACCATCTCTTCAGGGACGTGGATCAGAAGGAGGCCGAGGCCGCCTGGAAGTCCTGGATGGACGGGTTGGTCTCGTAGCGAGAAACGAGGGGGCAACGATGAGCACAGTCACGTCGAAAGACGGAACGAGCATCGACATCGAACGAACGGGGGAGGGCCCTCCAGTCGTGCTGGTCACGGGCGGCTCGGTGGACCGCAACTCCAACGCCCCGCTCGCGAAGGAGCTGGCCGGGAGCTTCTCGGTCTTCAACTACGACCGCCGGGGCCGAGGTTCCAGCACGGACACGCCGCCGTACGCGATCGAGCGCGAGATCGAGGACATCGAGGCCGTGATCGCCGGGGCCGGAGGGTCCGGGTACCTCTACGGAAGCTCGTCCGGCGCCGCACTCGCGATGTACGCGGCTGCGAGCGGCCTTCCAGTCACGAAGCTGGCCCTGTGGGAACCGCCGTTCATCATCGACGAGAGCAAGAGGCCGCCCACGGACCAGGTGGAGCGGTACGAGGAGATGGTCGCCGAGGACCGCCGGGGCGACGCTGTCGAGTACTTCATGACGAAAGTGATCGGCATGCCGCCGGAGATGGTCGCCGGCATGCGGGCACAACCGTGGTGGCCGGCCCAGGAGGCCCTGGCCCACACCCTCGCGTACGACGCGAGGATCATGGGCGACTACTCCGTACCGACCGACGCGGCGGCGTCGGTCAAGGCCCCGACGATCGTGATCGCCGGCGGAGCGGACTTCCCGTGGATGCGAGAGACGGCCGAGGCCCTGGCGACGGCCCTTCCCGACGGCCGAGCCCACCTCCTGGATGGCCAGGGCCATGACGTGGCCCCGGGGGTCCTCGCGCCGGTGCTGGCCGAGTTCTTCCACGAGTAGGGATGCCGAGCAAGGAGGCGTCGGACCCCGACTGGTCGGAGATCCGCCTGGATCGGGAACGGCTCGTGGGCCTCCTGGAGGCGCATGCGCCAGCCGACTGGGAGGAGCGGTTCCGGAGGGAGGAGCTCCTCGACGTCATCGCAGACGGAGAACCGATCCAGATGTTCGTCATGGCTGCCGACATCCGCGAGTCGACGATGCTCATGAAGGAAGCCATCAAGTTCGAGCGTTTCGCCTACGTCATGGACAAGTTCGTCTCGTCCGTCAGGCAAGGGATCACTCGGTCGGGGGGTTGGTTCGACAAGTTCACGGGTGATGGGTTCCTGGCCTACTGGATCGTGCAGTCGGGACCCAAGCGGGAGTACGACGAGCGATTCGTCCAGGCAGCGGGGAACATCGCTCACACCGCGCGGACCCTGGTGGATCTGTTCCACCTGCGGGTCCTCGAGGACTTCAGGGCCAACTCCAGGAACCTGTCGGGGGGTGTGGGTCTGTCGATGGGTCTTGACGCTGGCCCCGGCCACCTCGTGCAGATCGCCGGCGAGCTGACGATCGTCGGTCCGCCGGTGGTGGGTGCGGTCCGGATGGTGACGGCCGCCTCGGAGCCGGGTGAGATCCTGGCGAACGTCTATCTCGGGGAGCATCTCCACGACCAGCAGGACGGGATCTACGAGGCGCTGGGCATGGCCTCCACACGTGAGTACCGCCCCACCAAGGAATATCCGAAGGGCCAGGAGGTCTACTCGCTGACCTTCGCTCCCTCCGGTGGCTCGGAATAGGCGTAACCACTCCCAGCCCTCAGCTCCTGCCCCAGGTCACTCAGATCCGGTCTGGCATCATCGTGGCTCGCTACGGCCTTGACGTGGCACCGTCGTGATGCCACAATGGCGCCATGGATCTTGACACGTACATCGAAAGCATCAACCGCCAGCTCCAGGCGGCCGCCGAAGCGAGCGGTGAGGAGGCTCGAGCCCTTTCCGAGCGCCTGATGGCGCCCCTGGAGGCGGCGATCCGGCTTGCCCTCCAGGACGCCCTGGCAGCGGCGGCGGAGGAGATCACCCTCGAGCTGGCCCCGGGCTCGGTCGAGCTGCGGCTCCGCGGCCGAGAGCCCGAGTTCGTGGTGACCACGCCCCCCAGCGAAGTGGAGCTGGCGGAGGAGGAGAGCACGGCCCTGCAGGCGGGATCAGGACCCCCGGCCCCGGAGGGCGAGGACGCCACGATGTCCCGGATCAACCTCCGGATGCCCGATCACCTCAAGGCCCAGATCGAAGCGGCGGCCTCGGGGGAGGGGCTTTCGGTGAACGCGTGGCTCGTGCGGGCAGCGGCCACGGGACTCGAACGATCGGACCAGGCTCGTCGCCGGGAGCGACGGGCGCCATACGGGGCGCAGCGCTACACGGGCTGGGCCCGCTAAGGAGGATCTCCATGCAAACTTTCGATACCCCTGAACCCGTCACCGTGGATCTGGATCTCACGGTGGGCGACATCCGGATCGTTGCCAGTGACCGTAGCGACACGTCCGTGGACGTCCGGCCGAGCGACCCGGCAAAGAAGGGCGACGTGGCCGCCGCCGAGCAGACTCGGGTGGAGTTCACGGACGGCCGGCTGCTGATCAAGGCTCCCAAAGGATGGCGGCAGCTCCGAGGAGGCGGAGATTCGATCGATGTGGAGATCGGTTTGCCGTCCGGTTCGCACATCCGGGGTCAAGCCGGAGTGGCAGCTCTCCATAGCCGCGGCCGCATCGGAGAGTGTCGCTACAAGAACGGGATGGGCGAGATCCGGCTCGATGAGGCCGGGTCCGTGCAGCTGAAGTCCGGTGCCGGCGACATCACTGTGGAGCGGATCAACGGCCACGCCGAGATCACCACGGGTACCGGCACGCTTCGGCTCGGCAGCATCGACGGAACGGCCGCGGTGAAGAACTCCAACGGGGACACCTCCATCCGCGAGGTCTCGGGTGACGTGAGAGTGAGCGCCGCCAACGGCAGCATCGCTATCGACCAGGCACACGGGACCGTTGCCGCCAAG
This sequence comes from Actinomycetota bacterium, assembly GCA_036833435.1. Taxonomy (GTDB): domain Bacteria; phylum Actinomycetota; class UBA4738; order UBA4738; family CALAEC01; genus DAITPV01. The sequence continues at coordinate 7,934 of DAITPV010000028.1, forward strand.
ACGGCCATGGGGGATATCCGGGTTGGGGAGGCGGTCCGCGGCTCCGTCGTGGCCGAGAGCGGATACGGCAAGGTCGAGGTGGGCGTCCGCGAGGGTGTGGCCGCGTGGCTGGACCTCAACACCCGGTTCGGCAACCTGGACAACGACCTGGTGGATGGCAGGCGTCCCGAGCCGGGGGAGGACGCGGTTGAGGTCCGGGCCCGAACCGGGTTCGGCGACATCACCATCCGGCGTTCGTACGCCGGTCAGACCAGAACGGACGCGACATGAACACAAGCTCTCGGCCGGCGCTGAAGGTGACCGGCCTGCACAAGTCGTTCGGCACCAAGGTCGTCCTGGACGGCATCGATCTCGAGGTCGAGGAGGGAACCACGTTCTCCCTGCTCGGTCCGAATGGGGCCGGGAAGACGACGACGGTTCAGATCCTCTCCACGCTGATCACCCCGGATGCGGGTGAGGTTCAGGTGGCCGGCTTCGATCTGTTGCGCGAGCCGGACGGGGTGCGAGGGGTGATCGGGATGACCGGTCAGTTCTCTGCCGTGGACAACCTCCTCACCGGCGAGGAGAACCTGATCCTGATGGCCGACCTCTACCACCTCGACAAAGAGGAGGGAAAGCGGCGGACCGCCGAGCTGCTCGATCGGTTCGATCTGGTCGATGGTGCACGAACCCCGACGGTCACGTATTCGGGCGGGATGCGTCGCAAGCTGGACCTGGCGATGACCCTGGTCGGCGATCCACGGATCATCTTCCTGGACGAGCCGACCACCGGCCTCGACCCGGCCAGTCGCCGGACCATGTGGGAGATCGTTCGCGATCTGGTGGCCGGAGGAGTCACGGTCTTCCTGACCACCCAGAACCTGGACGAGGCCGATGAGCTCGCCGACCGGATCGCGGTCCTCGACCACGGCAGGTTGATCGCCGAGGGGACCCCGACGGAGCTCAAGCGACTGATCCCCGGAGCCCACATCAGCCTGGAGTTCTCCGACCTGGAGCGGCTGGAAGCGGCGGCTCGCGCGCTGGACCAGTCGACCCGCGCCGCCGACACGCACACCCTCCAGGTGCCGGGCGACGGGGACGTCCGGTCGCTGCGGGCGTTGCTGGATCGGCTCGACAGGGAGTCGATCGACGTGGAGCGGCTCTCCGTCCACACCCCCGATCTCGATGATGTTTTCCTCTCGATCACCGGCAACTCTGAAAAGGAAGGAGAGAAGGTATGAGCACGCTCACCTATGCCGTCAGAGATTCACGGACCATGCTGCGGCGGAACTTCCGGCACATGCTGCGCTACCCGACGATCTCGTTGTTCGTCGTGGGGATCCCCGTGGTCTTCCTGTTTCTGTTCGTCTACGTGTTCGGTGGGACCCTCGGGGCGGGCCTCGGTCCGTCGGCCGGTCGGGCCGAGTACGTGAACTACGTCGTTCCCGGGATCCTCATGATGGCCATCGCGGGGGTGGCGCAGGGAACGGCCATCTACGTGGCCATGGACATGACCGAAGGCATCATCGCCCGGTTCCGGACGATGGGGATCGCCCGCGGCTCGGTGCTGACCGCACACGTCCTGGGAAGCACGGTCCAGGCGATGGGCGGCCTGGCCGTGGTGATCGGGGTTGCGGTGGTGATCGGGTTCCGCCCGAATGCCGGCGCGGTCGAGTGGGTCGCGGCGACGGGGGTGCTGGCCCTGACCACCGTGGCCATCACGTGGCTGTCCGTCGCGCTCGGCCTGGTGTCCGACAGCGTGGAGACCGCCAGCAACCTGCCGATGCCCTTGCTGCTCCTACCGTTCCTCAGCAGCGGGTTCGTGCCGACCGACTCGATGCCGGCGGCGTTCCAGTGGTTCGCTGAGTACCAGCCCTTCACGCCCATCATCGAGACGCTGCGCGGGCTGCTCCTGGGGACGGCGATCGGCAACAGTGCCGTGCTGGCGGTGGGCTGGTGTGCGGTGATCGGATTCATCGGCTATCGCTGGGGGATGCGGCTGTACAACCGTGACTTCGTCCGGTAGCCGGAGGGGCGGTCACGGTCTGAGGGTAGACTGAGGTCTCTTGGCGGGGTGGCCGAGTGGTTAGGCAGGGGCCTGCAAAGCCCCGTACAGCGGTTCAATTCCGCTCCCCGCCTCAGATATCATCCGAATCTCGGGCGCTTAGCTCAGGGGGAGAGCGCTTCCTTGACGCGGAAGAGGTCAGAGGTTCAAATCCTCTAGCGCCCACAAGCCTCCATTACTCCGTGTGGAACTGAAAGGACTCCAGGATGGGTGCTGCCGTCTCGATCGCTTGCTCGAACACGGTCTCGTCCGGGGCGGTGAGCCAGATCGCCAGGGTTCGAGCGGATCCTCCAGGCAGGTCCAGGACGTAGATGCGGCCCAGGCGGCCGAGGTCGTCGCGTCCGAAGTAACCCCACCCTTCCCGGCCGGGCACGGACACGACCGGGACGCCATTCCCACAGGGGGAGATGGATGCTCCCGGGGTGGCGGCCACGTCCATCCACAGCGCATCGATTCCCCCGACGCGTTCGGTGACGGGCGCCGTCGCCTCCAGGTTGGGGTTGGACCGGATGGTCTGGACCAGCTCCTCGGCAGAGGGCGGGACGCGTAGGCTCTCGCAGGGAGTATCCGGCGGCAGCGGGTTGACGAGGATCTCGATGAAAGCCTCTTCCGTTCCTTCGCCACGTCCGGTCACGAGGAAGAACAGGCGTGGGTCGAGGTACGCCTCGAGGTGGTCGCCCCAGGGCTCGGCGGTGCGGAAGGTGACCTCCCCGTGAAGCATGGCAAAGGTCCCGGGCCCATCCACTCGGGCTTCTGTCGACGGGTTCGTCCAGTTCTCCGGTGGCGCTCCTCGGTTCCACACCACACCGAGGTTGTCGTAGAGCCTGTCGGTGGCGGGATCGAGGACCAGCGTGTAGCTGTCCGGCTCCTCCAGTCGGTAGGGACCAACGCCGTCGGGGTCGCTTCCGTCGACGCATGCCACGTCGGGGGAGGGCACCACCACGGTGGATGGGTCCTCGAGCCGTCCGGTGCCGGTCATCGTTGCTGGCTGAGAATCCGAGGGCGGGGTCTTCGAGCACAGGTACGAGAAGTCGTCGTGGACCGTGATGTGGACCGCGCCGTCGTCTCCCGCGCGGATGGTCATCGTCTGATTCGAGGCGTCTGATTGGCCGACCGGCTCGTGGTAGTTGGTGGAGGCCCATGCGCCCACGAACGGGCGCGGCGTTTGATCGGCCGGCCGGGGTTCGGCATCCGTCATGAAGGCCCGGGTCAGGACACCGATGGCCGCGGCAGTCAGCGCCAGGGCTACGACCACGGTCCCCACCCGGCGGTTCCGGTCCCGCCGCCGCCGCCGGTCGAGCACCCGATCGAACAGATCGGGAGGCGGCTCGTAGCCTGAGGCTCGCCGTGCGAGGAGCTCGTGGAGCTCAGGCATCCTCATCCTCCAGCATCCGTCGGAGGGTCGCCTTTGCCCGAGACAGCCTGGCCCGAACCGACCCAGGCTTGATCCCCAGAGCCGTGGCGGCCTCCTGCGCGTCCATCCCCAGCCACTCGACCAGCACCACCGCCCCACGCTGACCGGTCGGGAGCGAGGCGAGCGCCCTCTCCAGGCTGTCCCGGCTCTGCACCACCTCGGCGGGGTCGGGGGAGGGTGTGGCTTGAAGCATGTGCCGCGCTCTGCTGGCCAGCCACCGGACCCGGCTTCGGTGCAGGTTCATGGCGGTCCGGAACAGGTATCCCTGCGGGGAACCCATTTGCCGGACCCGGTCCCACCGCTCGTAAACGCGCACCATGGCCTCCTGGGTGAGCTCGTCGGCCTCGGCGGCGCTGCCGGTGAGGAGGTAGAGCGCCCGGGCCAGGCGAACATGCTCCGCTTCGAAAAATTCCTCGAAGCGGGGGAGGGCCACCGGGGTGACGTCCTCCAGCGCCTCTGAGGATCCCATCGCCGAGGATTCCATCACGTCGGAGCATGAACGCAACGGGGGGTCGATTCGTTGCGCCCCAGAGGAGAATCTTCTCCGCCTACCACAGAGCGACTTCACGCCGAGACATATGCTCGTGGGGATGACAGACCGGGCCGACGTGGCGGTCGTCGGGGGCGGGGCCATCGGGCTGGCCGTAGCTGGAGCGCTGGCTGCGGCCGGGGTCGAGCGGACGATCGTGCTCGAGAGGGAGGGGGCCATCGGGCAGGGATCAACGGCTCGGGCCAACGGCGGGGTGCGGGCCCAGTTCACCACTCCACTGAACGTCGCGTTCTCGACGTACTCGATAGGGGAGTTCGAGCGGCTCAAGCGCGAATACACCGACCTTCTCTCCTTCCATCAGGTCGGGTACCTGTTCGTCACCGCCACGGAGGAGGGCGAGGCGCAGCTCCGGAACGCCATGAACCTCCAGCGTTCTCTCGACGTCGACACCGAGTGGTTGACACCCGAGGCGATCGCGGACAAGGCGCCGCTCATTCGGCTTGACGGACTCCGGGGCGGGACGTTCAACGCCCGCGATGGGTTCCTGGATCCGCATGGCGCAGTGCAGGCGTTCCGAGCCCAGTGCCCAAAGGAACGCGTGGTCATCCGGACGGACGTCGAAGTGACGGGTGTCCTCGCGCGAGGCGGCTCGATCGAGCTCACCACCTCGACCGGGGACCTCGAGGTCGGCTGGGTGGTCGACGCGGCCGGGCCCCATGCCGGCCGCGTAGCCGCGATGATCGACGTGGACCTCCCCGTCCAGCCGGTTCGGCGCAACCTCGCGTTCGTCCGCATCCCCGAAGAGTCAACGAGCCTGATTCCGATGTGCATCGACGTCGAGACCGGCGTGCTCGTCCGCCGCGAAGTCGACGGCGGATACGTCATCGCTTACTCGAACCCCGACGATCC
>DAITPV010000029.1:0-12534 GCA_036833435.1 Actinomycetota bacterium
GCCCATACTCGAGCGAGCGACCAAACACCCAAAGAGCGATGGGATAGGCAACCACGTTGAAGAGGACGAGGGCTAGGGTCGCCTCGCCCGCGGACAGTCCCGGCAATTGATCCCCGCCCGGCATCAGCGTCTTCCGCAACGCACCCACGACATAGGTGTGCGGGATCAACCACGAAAGCGGCTGAAGCCATGAGGGAAGCAATTCCTGCGGGAAGACCGATCCCGACAGCACGTACGCCGCGAAGTTGTAGAAGGTCAGGATGGGGTTCCCTCGCTTGGCCAGCACCTTCAGAGAGCCGGCGAGGATGCCGATCGCCAGCCCGGCGCTGGTTCCGAGCGCCATGATCACGAGCGCCTGCGGGAATCCCGCCAGGAGATACTCGGCTCCCAGAGCGGCGGACAGAATGAAGATCAGGCCGACCGTCACGCCTTGCTGGACGGCCGGCCACAGGCCCATCGCGAAGGGAAGGAGCCGCCAGCGAACCGGTTCGACGAGAAGCATCTCGAAGCGACCTTGCTGCACGGCAGTCTCGAGCTGCTGATCGAAGCCCTGGATCCCCACGTTCATCAACAGAAGCGTGATCAAGCCGATGATGACGAACGTGTAGTAGTCGCCTCCCACCGAGGGGCCCGAATCGACGAGTTGGGACACGAACAGGTACATGACCACCGGCAGAGCCATCGTGAGCTGAGTGGTTATGAAGGAAAGCGGATAGCTCGCCGCCGACTTGTACCCCATCCGGAAGAACGCCCCGGCCACCTGGGACACGCGACGGGCAGGCTGGATGACGGAGGACACCGAGCTCACGACCGGTCCCCTCGAGACTCCTCGGAGGCGTTCAGGATCGCCACCAGCACCTCCCGCAACGGCGTCCGCGTCTGCTGGAGGGATCGAATGCTCGAGATCTGGCCGTCGAGAGCGGAGAAGATGCCGGCGGTACCCGCTTCAGAGCGGGCCCTTACCAGCGGCGGGTCGAGATCGATGATCTCGACGCCCTTGGCTTCCTTCAGGAGCGAGGCGGCTTTGACTGCTGCATCCTTCCCCTCGAAGCGGATGTGGATCTGAGGCCGATCCCAATTGTCTCGAAGAGTCTCCATATCCCCGCGAAAGACCAATCTCCCCTTATTGAGGAGCATCACGTTCTCGCCGAGGGCCTCGATCTCCTCAAGGCGGTGAGAGCTGAGGAGTACGGTCGTGCCCTCCTCTGCGGCGATCCTCCTGATGGTCTCCACGAGGTCGTAGGCGGCCACGGGGTCGAGCTGGCTCGTGGGTTCATCAAGGATCAAGACCGGGGGCTGATGAAGCAGCGCCCGGGCCAGCATCAGCCGGGTGCGCATGCCGGAGGAAAGTGCGGACGCGGCCCGATCCCGAGCAGCGGCAAGCCCGACAAGCTCCAGCATCACGTCGATCCGTTGCCGGAGAACCTGTCGATTCATCCCCCGGAGTCGGCCGTTGAACATGAGGTTCTCTCGGCAGGTCTGTCGCAGGAACAGCGACCGATCCTCGGGTGGCATGACTCCCAGCACCCGGCGAACTTGCTGGGACTGGGTCTCGACGTCGAGACCGGCAATCGTCGCGGAACCCGACGACGGTGTGGTCAGACCGGTGAGGACCCGGAACAGCGTCGACTTCCCTGCTCCGTTGGGGCCCACGATCGCGCAGATCTGTCCTCGACCCACCTGGAAGGAGACTCCATCCAACGCCACAACCGGTTGCTTGATCGGAGAGCTGGCCATGACGCGCATCCAGAAGGGATGAGGCTCATAGATCTTGGAAACCTCGTGGGCGGAGACCACGGCCTCTGAGCTCATTTTCCCTGCCTCACGAACGTGCTCCTCAAGGGTTGTCCTCCGTGATCTTGCGAACGAAATCTCGGGCAACCGTGACATGGTCGTGATACCGCTTCACGTACTGACGTCCGCGCACGGCCAGCTCTTTCCGCAAGCCGACATCCACCAGAACACGCTTCAGGTTCTGATACACGTTCGATGGCGTGGAGGTCACGATGGGCAGCTCCTCCGGATAGCCGTCGTACTTCGGGATCGCGCTTCCGATCACCGCGTTCCCGGTGGCCAGACCCTCGAGCGCCAGCAGTCCGTAGGCGGGGAGGAGGAGCTGGTCGACGACGACGTCCGCCGTGGTCAGAAGGGCCCGCAGGTCAACATTGCTCATCTCTTCGCAGAGCCGAAACTCGAAACGATGGCCCTCGCTTCGGAGGCGGTCGACGGCCTGGAGGACGAACCGCGTCCCCTTCAGATCGCGGCGACTCGGAGCGTGGACGACAAGGGGCACCCGATTCGATGACAGTTCGAACGGAGTCGTTCGAAGGTCGATGGGAAACCAGGCCAGGTGATACGCCCTGGTGAGGAACTGCGCATGGTCGGGCCGAGCGAAGACGTGGTCCGCGTACCGCTCGAGCGCGCGGGCCGTCTCTCGCCGGTCTTGATCCCGGTCTCCGAGTGCAGGGACCACCTCCGAGCGGACGTAGGACGAGTGCTCCCGATGACCCGAGCGGTCGAGCTCCGCTGCCAAGACCCGTGGCGACCGTACCTCTGAACCCTGCAGGACGAACACGACCTTCTTCCCGAGACGTCGCAGCACGCGCAGGTCCCGGTAGCGGCTCTGATGGAAGGAACGGACCGAGAAACAGCTGGCTGAGTTGAAGACGTACACATCGCGCTTGGTGGCGATCTGCCTGGCAAGCTCACGTGAGAGCTGGAACTGCCGTACACGCCGACGCAGCTGCAGCTGCCGATACGTCGGCAACTGCCGCCACGGGATGGAGCGATCGTAGTCTCGCTGGTCGAACCAGGCCCTGCTCGGCGAGCCGGGCTTCGGCTCCTTCACCACGTTCGAGACATCGTGGCCCAGCTCGCGCAGACCCTTCGTCAGGCACAGCGTGAAATCGCCGATCTCGTGTGGCCCGACGAAGAAACGCAACGACGCTGCCGTCGACGCGTCCCCGCCGTTCCCTTCAGACTCGAGGGCTCTCCCGTGCGTTCGCCGGATCGCGGACTCCGTCTCGGTCATTCCGTACCTCCGGAGCCGATCCGTGGACTTCGGCCTCTCAGCCACCGGACCGGAACGGCCCATCGGCGCAGATAGGAAGGCGAGCCACCGTTCGCTTCCTGGCGGGACTCCAGGAATTGCCGTCCTGGAACCAGAAGAGCGAGCAGATACGCCGATTTCTGTCGCACCCCCGGGATGGCCTTGATCGTGGCAAGCGCCGTCCCTCCCCTTCCTCGCTTGGTGGTCGTGTACGCCTCGAGTATCCGTATCTCGCTGCGCATGGGCCGGAGCGAACGTACCCTTCCAGATTCCTGCGGCCAGCTGACTCCGAGGACGGTCGATGCGGTCCGGAACGCATAGTTGGTCACGGCACTCAGCTTCCAGCGCTCGATCTGCTTCTGCAGGTCATCCCAGTCCACGTCCCCGGCCGTCGCCGTCTGTCCCACGTCTCGCAAAGGGGTGAGGAGAGGTGGACTCAGGCCAAGCACGGCGTGGACACACCCGTGGAGCAAGAGTCGTGTGTCGCCGAACCGACGGAAGGTGCGGCCCCCCAATCGGAACTCCACCGTCTGCCCGAACATCGACTCCGAGTCGATCCACAGCCCATACGGCCCAACGACGAGGGTGCGATGCAGGTCGATCTCCAGGCCGCTCCCGGCTCGGTGCGCCGCAGCTTTGCCGAATCGTTCGTCGAAGCCGGGGCGAGGCTCGGGCAGCTCTCGGCGCAACCCCAGCTCCTCGAAGATGCCGAGGACCCGCTTCCAATCGCGGGTGTGAACCAGCAGATCCAGGTCCCCGAAGGCTCGCCAGGATGGGTCCGGATAGACGGAATGAGCGAACGCCGGCCCCTTGAGGACCACGAACTCGACCCCCGATCCATCGAGGGCCTCACCCAACCTGAGGAGCTCCTGCTCGAGAGTGATCACCTGGATCATCGCTGCTTGATGGATCTGCAGGAGCTGGCCCGCCTGCTCTTCAGAGAGGCGGAGCCACCCCCCCTCCCAAGCCGCGGTGGCCAGACCGCTCAGTCGCTGGCCCTTGATATGAGCGAGTGTCTCCGACCAGGTCTCCCCGCCGACGTTAACCGGGCGATCGTCTGTTCCCGGGAGGCCGAAGCCCGCAATCGCGTTGACCAGGTCCACGGGCTCGCGAACGAGTCTTTCCTCAGTCGTCGCCATCAGCCACCGCCTGAACCAGCTCTCGCTCCATCAGGCTGGAGAGGAACCCGCGCACGTCCAACTCGATCTCTTCTTGGCCAACGCGGTACGCACCCGCAAGGGAGGAGAGCAGGTCCGCGAACGTTCGGGGCTCGTCCAGCAGCATCCAGATGGCCCCGGCTGTCGGCGAAAGGAGCTCGATGCCTTCTCGGCCACCCTTTGCGGACACGACCTCAGACCCCACCCTGCGCCACAGGGCGTCGGGCGCTCTCTGGATCAGCACCGAATCCGAAAGGAACACGGGCTCAGCCTCCATCCCTACCTCACAGCGGCCTTGGCTTCCACCAGGCGGGCAATCCTCCCGATGGTCCCGAAGTTCTCGGGGACGAGCTCCTCGTCGGCGACCTGCACACCGAACTCGTCTTCGATGAACGAGACGAGATGAAGCAGACCGACCGAGTCGACGATGTGGGTTTCGATCAATTGGGTGTCATCGGCGAGGTCCTGTTCCCGTCCGTCGACCCACACTTCCTCGACGATGAACGAACGCAAGCGATCAGTGAGCATCACGAACTCCCCGCTCGAGCTGCCTCAGGTGTCAAGGACTGGCGGTTGACCTTGCCGGTCGATGTCTTGGGAAGGGAATCCACGAACTCGAACGACTCCGGGATCATGTAGCGGGGGATCCGCTCGGCACAGAAACGAACGAGATCTGATTCGCCGATCCCTCTCTGCGCCACGACGTAGGCGCTGATGCGATTGGTGATCAGCTCGTCCCTCGTGGCGACCACCGCGCACTCGACCACGTCGGGGTGCGCGTAGAGCGCCGCCTCGATGTCTCCGAGCTCGATGCGGTACCCGCGGCTCTTGATCTGGTGGTCGCGCCGTCCCAGGAGGCGGAAGTCCCCATCCGCCTGTTCCTCCACCAGGTCGCCGGTCCGATAGGCGGGTTCGAACACGGCTTCACTGAACGGGTTCGGAATCAGCGAGCGGCGGGTTCGCTCCGAGTCGCCCCAGTACCCCTGCATGACGGTGGTTCCCCGTGCGTAGAGCTCGCCTATCTCACCGGGCCGCGCTCGCCGACCGTCCTCGGTCACCGCGAACACCTCGACGTTCTCGATGGCCTTCCCGATCGGGATGGGTTCCTCCTGTTCCTCGGGGATCTGGGGAACCTCGTAGTAGGTGCACACGTTCGTCTCCGTGGGGCCGTACAGGTTGTAGAACGACGCGTGCGGCAGCAGATGCATGAGCCTGCGAAGGTGCTTGGTGGGGAAGACCTCCCCGGCGAAGAACACGGTCCGGAGCTTCGGGAACGAGCCGGCCGCAAGGTTCCCCCGCAGCGTGAGCAGTGTGAGGATCGATGGCACCGAGTACCAGACGGTGATCCCCGATTCCTCGATGAACCGGGCCAGCTCCACGGGGAAGACCGAGGTCTGTGGAGGAACGAGGCAGACGCGGGCCCCCGCGCCGGCGGCGGCGAACAGATCCAGGATGCTCAGGTCGAAGTGCAGGGGGGCATGGCTCGAGAGGCGATCTTCGGGCCCGACGTCGAAACGACGAACCACCCAGTCGACGAAGGTGAGGGCATTCCGGTGGGACAGCATCACCCCTTTCGGATTGCCGGTGGAGCCCGACGTGTACAGGACGTACGCGAGGTCGAGGTCGATGGAGCGTTCGGGGACCGCGGCCGCAGGCTGCTCGTCGATCGCCCCGGCGTCGGCCACCCACAGTCCGCGAGGAGCGTGACCTTCAGCATCTGCCCCGTTGAGCACCACCAGTCCCTCCAGCGGTGCGCCGCCGTCCACCAGCTCGCTCCAGGACAGGGCCTTCTCTTCACCGGTCAGCAGGACGTTGATCCCGCAGTCCCCCGCCATGTAGCCGAGCCGGGAGGTGGGCGCTTGCGGATCGAAGGGGACATACGCTGCTCCCGCCTTCAACACCCCGTAGATCCCGACGATCGATTCCAGGGACTTCTCGAGGTACAGGCCGACACGATCCCCGCGCGACACACCTCGGTCGAGCAGGAGCCGCGCAAGCTGATTGGCCCGGCCCTCGAGCTCCCCGTAGGTAAGCTGCCGTTCGCCATCCACCACGGCAACCCCATCTGGATGACGCTCGGCGGAACGTCGAAGCAACTGGTGGAGTAGGTAGTCCATCGATCACCTCCCTGGGAGGGCTACAGGCCCAAGTGGCCCGCGACGATGTTCTTCTGGATCTCCGAGGTCCCGGAGTAGATCCGGCTGCCGACGGCGTCACGGACCTCACGCTCGAGCTCGTACTCGTCCATGTAGCCGTAGGCACCGTGAACCTGGAGAGCATCCAGGCTCGATTGCAAGAAGGACTCACTGAGATAGAGCTTGACCATGGCCGCCTCGAGCTGAGCGGGCTTCCCCTGCGTCTTCAGCCAGCCCAGCTTGTACAGCAGCAACCGGGCCGCTTCGAGCCGAACCTTCATGTCAACGATGCGGTGGGAGACTGCCTGGTTCTTCCCGATGGGGCGGCCGAACTGCTTGCGCTGGCGAGCGTGAGAGATGGAACGTTCCAGCTGGCGGGTCATCGTGCCGATCGCGCTTGCCAGGATGCAGGTCCGCTCCCACTCCATGGACGAGTTGAAGATGGCCATGCCGGCGCCCTGGGGCCCGAGGAGGGCCGCTCCCGGCACCTGACAGTCCTGGAAGAAGACCTCGCTCATCGGCGAAGTCCTCAGCCCCATCTTGCGGAACGGCTGGCCCACAGCGAGACCGGGGGCATCGCGATCCACCAGGAACGCCGACAGGCCGGCGAACCCGGCCCGGGGATCGGTCGAGGCGAAGACGACGAAGACATCCGCGATGGGAGCGTTAGTGATGAACGTCTTGCTCCCATTCAGAACGAACCCATCATCTCGTCGCTCGGCCGTCGTGGTCAGACTGAAGGCGTCGGATCCGGACTCCGGCTCGGTCATCGCCTGCACGCCGACCAACGATCCATCGCAAAGGCCGGGAAGATATCGTTGCTTCTGCTCCTCGCTCCCGAACCTCACGATCGGCACCTCGCAGGACCACATCTGGGCGTTGAGGGAGAAGAGCAGACCGTTGTCCCTGCACCCATATCCGAGCGCTTCCATCGCCAGGATGATGGTCAGGGCGTCGGCTGCCTGCCCACCGTATTCCTGGGGAACCGGAAGCCCCTGGATGTCCATGCTCGCGAGCTTCTTCCACGCCTCGTACGGAAACTCCCCGCTCGCATCCCGCTCGATGATCTGCTCGTTGAGCTCCCGTTCGGCGAAGTCGACCAGCGCTTCCCGGAACGCCAGCTGCTCCTCGGTCCACGCGAACTCCATCAGCCGTCTCCTCCGCCGGGAAGACTGTCGATCCAGTCGGTGAGCACGTCGAGCACCTCATCCTGAACGTCAACGCTCTTGAAGCCATGGACCGGCCCACGAAGGGTGACGAGCGAAACGGACGAGCTCGATCGCTTCAAGATGACTCCGAGCTCGCCCGACCTGGCACGCTCGAACTCGGCCAGGAGGTCGTCGCCCTCCCCGTACAGGAACAACGTGGGGACCGAGCTGTCGACGAGCGACCGGAGCTCCTCGAGGAGTCTCGAGCTGACCCCATAGCGCCCCTCACCCTGATCGCCGCCCCCCTTTCGTCGGAGCTTCTCCTTGACCAGCCTGCCGTAGGCTCGGCGGTGGTCCTTGGCCAGGAGCCCCCGAACGACGCGAGGGGTCACCGCACGCCGGACGTATCCCCACATGCTCAGCTGGGCTGCCAGCCTGGTGGTCGACCGCTCCCCCATCTCGAAGTCGCGCACCGGCATCGACAGGAGACCAACTCCCTGAACGTCGTCGCCATGAACGGTGGTGGCCAGGGCCGTGCGCGCCCCGAAGCACGACCCCACCAGCACGAACCGGTCGATCCCCCGGCCGCGAAGCCAACTCATCGCCGCCTCGAGGTCATTCGTGAAGGGCTGATCGAGCCGGAACCGATCGGGGTTTCCGGCGCTCTCTCCCGAGCCGTGATAGTCGAAACGCAGGGCGTGAAAGCCGAGAGCGGCCAGGCGCCTCGAGAGACGGACCGACAGCCCGTTCACGTTCACCGACAGCGGGGTCCCTCCCCCGGGCAGGACGATCACGGCGACCCCCCGAGGTTCGTTCAGCGGTGCGGTCAGCACGCCGAACAACGTGTTCTCACCCGCCGGGAAGAACGCGGGGGTCTCCTGGAGCGTGGTCGCCTCTGTCTTCACCCGACCCCCACGGAGAGCTGGGCCGCAAGCCAATCGCACGTCTGGGTCACGGCATCGGCGGCCAGGTCATCCACGCGCTCCCGGTCGGCGGCGACGCCCCGGAACCACCAGGCGATCTCGCCGACGATCGGCCTGACGGCGACCGGTGAACCCACGCGAGCCCGATCTTCTAAGAAACGCGCGTATTCCGGCCGGATCCTCGGGGTTCGAGCGGTCTGGATCAGGAGGATGGGTCGCGGCTCGTCACCAAGCTCACCGAGGAGCGTTCGCCCCTCCAGGCTCTCGGCGAGCTCGAGGTGGATGGGGTAGCCGTGGATATCCACGTATCCGTCTCGACGGAGCCGTTCTTTCGGGTCTGCCTGGGAAGGGGTTCCTCCAGCCAGATCCCCGATGACGCGGGCCCTGCTGGCCTCTCGAAGGTACCCGGCCGGGTCGAGGACCGGATCCCACAAGGCTACCGGTGCGGCGGAGCGCTCGGAGGCTGCCGCGGCAGCGACCAGCCCGCCCAGGCGGCACCCCATGAACCCGACCTCCTCGAGTCCGGTCATGGCCCGCAGGTAACCGAGCGCCTCCACAGCATCCCGGCGCAGGGTCGTCAGGGTCACATCTCGTGCATCCCCGTCGCTGTGTCCCTGTCCGCGATAGTGGAACCGAAGGGCGGCGATCCCCGCGCGGGACAGGGACCGGGCCAGAACGACCTCGTTGCGATAGTTCTTCGAGAACGCGGTATGCAGCGGGGAGCAGATCACCACGCCGGCCCGGAGAGCTCCCGGAGGTGTGTGCAGGGCCACGAAGATCCTCGGTCCGGATCCGATGAAGCCGACGTCCACCCGAGTCCCATCGGGACCGACACTCGACGCGCGAAGGTCGGTCTCGGCCTGCGTCACCGCCTGCTCCTGCCGGCTTCAGAAGATCCAGTCACAGCCGGACCACGTTCTTCCGTCGGTCGGGCCCGTACGCGTTCTGGGCGTCGAACACCAGCTGGGCGTGGGTGGCCACCCAGTCGGTGTCGTAGGCGCTGTGCGGGGTCAACAGGGCCACGCAGTCCGCCCGTTCGATCGTTCGCTGGCTCAGCTCCGTTCGGGGAAGGATCCGGTCCCCCATCGGCACCGACTGGATATACGGGTCGTGGAAGAACACCCGCGCGCCGCGGCGGTGCAGGGCCGCGAGCACCCTGAGGGCAGGAGCCTCCCGAGCGTCGCCGACGTCCGGCTTGTATGCCACCCCCAGGACCAGGACCGAGGCGCCCTTTACCGGCTTCCCGGCGTCGTTGAGAGCCTCGCCGATCCGGGCGGCCACCCACGCAGGCATCTGGGCGTTGATGTCCTGTGCCTGCTCCAGGATCCGGAACTGATGACCGTTGTCCCTTCGGATCTGCCATGCCAGGTAGGCGGGGTCCACCGGGATGCAGTGGCCTCCCACCCCGGGGCCGGGGTAGAAGGGCATGAACCCGAACGGCTTCGTGGACGTGGCCTCGATCACCTCCCAGACGTCGATCCCCGTCTCCGAGCACAGCATGGCCAGCTCGTTCACCAGGGCGATGTTCACGTGGCGGAAAGTGTTCTCCAGTAGCTTGGAGAGCTCAGCGGCTCGGCAGGAGGAGAGCGCCACCACTTTGTCCACGAGCTGCTCGTAGAACAGGGCCGCCACACCGGTGGCCTCGGCGGTGGTTCCACCCACCACCCTGGGGGTGTTGCTCAGGGTATAGACGGCGTTCCCCGGATCGATGCGCTCGGGGGAATAGGCCAGCAAGAAGTCACGACCGTCCTGGAGACCCGAGGCCTCGAGGATGGGGCGGACCAGCTGCTCCGTGGTCCCCGGATAGGTCGTCGACTCCAGAACGATCAGGCTGCCGGGCTTCAGGTGGGCCGCCACATCGCGGCACGCGCCCGCCACGAACGAGAGATCCGGCTGGTGGTCCAGGACCGGAGTGGGGACGCACACGCACACCACGTCGGCTTCTCCGATGGCCTCCGGGTCCGTGGTGAACGTGATCCTGCCGCTCTCTCGAGCCTCCCGGAACGTCTCCTCCTGCACGCCCGGCACCGACAGGACCCCCTCCCGGAGGTCACGCACCCTGGCCTCGTCAACATCGACGGCAGTGACCACGAAGCCTTCGGCGGCTGCCTCGCAGGCCAGGGACAGACCGACATAGCCCTGTCCGACCACGGTGAGAGATGAGGTGCGGGCCAAGATCCGACGCCGCAAGACGGCGGTCGTCTTCATGTTGCTGCCTCCCTTTCTCGTGCTGAAGTCATGATCCGAAACGGGACGTGGGGGGGAATGAGGTGGGTTAGTTCCAGGCGGAGAGATCTCGACCCAGCCAGGACGCCAGGGCCTCGTTGTCCTGCTTGAACAGCGAATCCACCTGCGTCCGGACCGCCCGGTCCATCGGGGGATACGTCGTTTCTCGTTGGTTCAACCGGCCGATGATGCGCGGGATCACCCCGGAGCGGCCCCGGACGAGCCTCTGGATCCGCAACGACCGAAAGCCGGTGAATCGATTGATTGGTGCGCCGACGGTGGCAGGGACGTAGCCATCGTCGATACCGAGGAACCGACACACCTCGGAGAACGTCTCGACGGATCGATCCCGAAGATCCTCGAACAGAACGACGTGCAAGGAATCTCTCTGATAGTGCTCGCACAATCGACGGAGCTGGCCCACGTAGCGGCCCCGCTCGATGTACGCCGCTCCATTCCGCTCCCGGCCGGGGTTCTTGGTTTCGGCCTCGATCGCCTCCACGAACCCGAGGGTCTCCTTGCCCCGAGCCCGGCGGAACCAGTACTCCGAGTAGGCCCTGTCCGCGGGATCTCGGAGGATGGCGATCAGTCGGGCCTCCGGCAGCAGGCGGGCCATCCTCGGCGGCACCGAGGCGTCGTACATATAGGTCTGCGAGGCCTCCCCAACCGCCAGCTCCGAAGTGACGTCGAGGAACTGTTCCCGGTACCAGTCGACACCGCGGTCGTAGTGACGATCGAAGAAGTGCAGCTCCTTCTTCGGAGCCATGAACACCTGGGGGTGGTCACCGAGGTACCTGGCCAGGGAGGTGGTGCCCGATCTCATGGCCCCCACGATGAGGTAGTTGGGAAGCCTCATCGCCGTCTGCCTCACGGCCTGCTCAGGCGACGGCATCCTCTTCCTCACCCAGGTCGACGATCTTCTTGATCGCCGCGGCCCGGATCCGGAATACGTGTCGAACCGACGTGCGGATCTGCCGGGCGATCTTGGGGATCTCCAGCTCCTTCACGTAGAACAGGTACAGGAGGAGGCGCTCACGCTCCTTGAGGTGCTCCATCCTGCGGCAGAGCTCGGTTCGTTCGTCCAGGTGCTCGATCAGCCCGGGACGGAGCCCGTCGGGAGCCTCGCGCTTCCGGCCGGCCGCCGCGATCTGCAGGACGGAGGACGTGACCGGCTGCCACCAGTCCGTGTAGGTGATCAGGCAGCGGATCACTTGCTGAGGAGAATGGAGCACAGACCTCTCCTTACGGTAGACCATATTGGCCCGAGGACTGACACGCCAGATGGGGAAAACCCCTAGGCCGCTCAGTCATCGGTCTGCTGATAGCGGTAATAGCCCTGAGGGAGCGTCACATCCGCACCTGTGAGGACGACACCCTGCACGGGCGCATCGAAGCGCTTGAGGATCTCTCCGGTGCGCTCCGCGAGCTCGGCCTTGGTCCTTCGGGCCCGGGCGACCACCACCACGGTGTCCACCTGAGGAAGGAACCTGGGGACCTCGCCCGATGCGAGGAGCGGCGCGGTGTCCAGGATGACCACGTCGGCCGTCTCGCGCGCTTCCTCGAGGGCACGCTGGAACTCGCCGGAGGCGAACAGCTCGCCGGCCCTCTCCGGCTTGGACATGCTGGGCACCAGCCGGACGCCGGGAACGTTGGTCTGGTAGATCCGGCGCTCCAGCACCCGCCCCGACTCGGTCTCTCGTCGCTCGTCCGCAAGGCCCCTGGTGCCCGAGACGCCCAGGATCCGGTGCACGGCCGGCCGCCGGAAGTCGCACGAGAGAACGAGCACCCGGTTGCCGACCTCGGCCAGGCTGGCGGCGAGGTTGGCGACCACCGTGGTCTTGCCCTCCCCCGGGCCCGGGCTGGTCACCATGATGGTTCTGGGCCCCGGCCGCTTGG
>DAITPV010000030.1:0-12420 GCA_036833435.1 Actinomycetota bacterium
GATCCTCGGCGAGCCCGGGGATGTGGCGGAGCAGCTCCACGGGGCGTACCTTGGAGGGGCAGCATGAGGACCAAACGGCGGGTGCTCGCGATCCTCTTCGTCGGCGGCGTCCTGTGGTTGTACGGGGCGGCCTCGGCGGCTGCCCAGACCCAGACGTTCCAGGGGTTCAACCTCAAGTCGGCGGCTTCGGGCCTCACGGTGACGTTCAACCAGCCCGGCTCGCCGGTCCCCGCCAACCCCACCGGAGAGTTCCACCAGGCGTACAGCGAGGCTCGACACGAGACCGGGCCGACCGGCCACGGCACCGCCAGCATGCTGTGGCCAGGCTCCACCGCCGCCAACTTCGGAGGATTCTTCGGATTCCCCAACTACCCGGTGCGCTCCGAAGCGTTCTACCCGCAGGGACCGCCCGATCACGTGTCGAACGACGGCGGAACCCTGACGATGAAGACCCACAGCGACGACGCGAAGACCGAGGCCAGCACGTCCACGCAGAGCGTGCCCGGCGGTCCCGTGGGGACCATCGGGTCGCTGACCAGCTCGTCGGCCACGACCATCGAGTCCGCTCGGGTGGTGTCGGCAGGGACCGCCGCCGCGAGCGATATCAACCTGCTCAACGGGGTGATCCACATCGGCTCGGTCGTCACCGAGGCCAAGGCCATCACCGACGGCACCGTGGGGACCGTGGAGGGACAGACCTCCGTGACGGGAGCCACCGTCGGCGGCACGCCGGTGACCGTGGACTCCACCGGGATCCACGGCCCCGCGACGATCCCGCTGGCGCCGAACCCCGCCCAGGCGGCCCTCGATCAGCTGGGGGTCTCGATCAAGGTGGCGGAGCCAGTGGACACCGTGAACGGCGCCGACTCCGCTCGGACCGCTGGAGGCCTGGTGGTCACGTTCAGCCCGGCCACCGCAGGGCTCCCGGCCAGCTTCGAGACCGTGTACCGCTTCGCCGGGGTCAGCGTGAGCTCCGCGGCCGTTCCGCCGGTCGCGACCGGCGGTGCCGGTGGCGCAGGAGGAGCGGCCGGAGGAGCTGCCGGCAAGACCGCCGGCAAGACCGCCGGCGGCGGAACCTCCGGAGCCCCGGCGTCCGGCGGAACCACGACGCCGGGTTCCGGTGCCACTACCACCACGATCCCGGGGACCCCGCCCACCGCGGCGAGCACGGTGCCCGCTTCGGAGATCGTGACCACGCAGCCCGTCGCGGCACCGCTGCCGATCCCCGCCGGAGCGGCGATCCCCGTCACCCTGGGAGGGGTGGCGGTGGCCGCAGCCGCCGTTGGGGGACGGATGCTGACCGGCCTGGCCCGCAGAGCCGTGACCGCTGAACAGACCGGCGTGACCTGCCCGCTGGGCGAGCAATGAGCTCCCAGCCTCCTCCGCAGACCTTCGGCGAGCGGGTCGCCAGGATCAAGGCTCGCGCGGCCAGGATCGACCTGCCCCGAGCGCTGATGATCGGTGGCGGGGCATCCATCGTTCTGGGGTTCGGGCTGATCCTGCTGGCGTGGTACGGAGCCGCCCACACCCCGTTCCTGTTCGAGCAGGTGCCGTACATGATCTCCGGCGGCCTGCTGGGGCTGGGGCTGGTGTTCCTCGGTGCATTCCTCTACTTTGCGTTCTGGCTCAGCCGGCTGATCCTGGAGAACAGGAACCAGTCGAAGCGCACGGCCGACCTCCTGGAGAAGATCCACGGGATCCTGGCGTCCGGAGCAGTGTTCGGAGCGGCCGCCGAGGCCGGCACCCAGGGCACCAACGGCGAGTACGTGGTCACCGAGAAGGGCACGATGTTCCACCGCCGCGACTGCATGGTGGTGGCCGGCCGGGAGGACCTGAAGGTGGTCTCCGAGGACTCCGGCCTGGAGCCCTGTCGGGTGTGCGACCCGCTGGGCACCGTCGCCAACTAGCTGCTCCCCGCCTTGCGCCCGGGAATGAGAACGTGTTCTAATTCTTGCTTCCGTGGAATACAACCTCGGGGACCTCTTCGAGTCCGTCGCCGACGCGGTAGGTGACCGTGAAGCGATCGTCTGCGGTGACCAGCGCCTGACCTACACGGCCCTGGATGAGCGGGC
Organism: Actinomycetota bacterium; assembly: GCA_036833435.1. Classification (GTDB taxonomy): domain Bacteria; phylum Actinomycetota; class UBA4738; order UBA4738; family CALAEC01; genus DAITPV01. The sequence continues at coordinate 2,073 of DAITPV010000030.1, forward strand.
CAACCGGCTGGCTCACCACTTCCTTGACGCGGGCATCGGGCCCGGCGACCACGTTGGGCTGTACCTCCACAACGGCACCGAGTACGTGGAAGCCATGCTGGCCTGCGCCAAGATCCGAGCCGTCTCCATCAACGTCAACTACCGGTACGTGGAGGACGAGCTCCGCTATCTGTTCGACAACGCCGACCTGGTGGCTGTGGTGCACGGCCGGTCCTTCTCCTCGAAGCTGGCCAAGTCCCGGACCCCCGACCTTCGCCACCTGGTGATGGTGGAGGACGGGTCCGACGCCGACAGCCCCGACTCCATCCCCTTCGAGGAGGCCCTGGCCGGATCTTCGTCCGAGCGCGGATTCCCCGAGCGTTCAGGAGACGACCTGTTCGTGATCTACACCGGTGGGACGACCGGGATGCCCAAGGGGGTGATGTGGCGACAGGAGGACCTGTTCTTCACCGCGCTCGGAGGTGGCAACCCCACCGGCGAGCCGATCGAACGCCCCGAGCAGCTCGCGGAGAACGCGGTGGCCAAGCCCGCGGTGGTGCAGTTCCCCGTGCCTCCGCTCATCCACGGCGCCGCGCAGCTCGGTGTCCTCATCGGGCTCTTCTGGGGCGACAAGGTGGTCCTCGTTCCCCGGTTCGATGCCGAGGTGGTGTGGGAGACCATCGCCCGCGAGAAGGTGAACACCGTGACGATCGTGGGCGACGCCATGGCCCGGCCCCTGGCCGAGGCCCTGGCCGCGGCCCCGGATGCGAACGACCTCTCCTCCCTGGTGTACCTGGGCTCCACCGGGGCGGTTCTCTCCACATCCGTGAAGGAGCAGCTGCGGGGACTGCTCCCAAACTCCATCGTCACCGAGAACTTCGGTTCCACGGAAACCGGGTTCCAGGGGATGGAAGCCCCCGGGGGGCCACCGGAGGGCGGTGGGCTCCGGTTCATGATGAACGACCGATCCACGGTGCTGGACGACGACTTCAAACCGGTGGCCCCGGGATCCGGCGTGGTCGGCAAGCTGGCCCGCCGTGACCGGCTCCCGCTGGGCTACTACAAGGACGACGAGCGGACCCGCCAGACCTTTGTCGAGGTGGAAGGGGTCCGGTGGGCGATCCAGGGTGACATGGCAACGGTGGAGGAGGACGGAACCATCGTGGTGTTCGGCCGCGGGACGGTGTGCATCAACACCGGGGGAGAGAAGGTGTACCCGGAGGAGGTCGAGCGGGTCCTGAAGGCCCACCCGGACGTCTACGACGCCGTGGTGGTGGGCGTGCCCGACGAGCGGTGGGGCGAGCGGGTCACCGCGGTGGTCCAGCCCCGTCCCGGCGCCACTCCCACACTCGAAGAGCTTGACCGCCACACCCGGGAGCACGTCGCCGGATACAAGGCTCCCCGGGAGATCCATCTGGTCGACCGGGTGCTCCGGCAGCCCAGCGGCAAGCCCGACTATCCCTGGGCCAAGGCCGTGGCCACCGGAGCCATGGCCGGCGCCTGAGGCACACGGAGGAGCGAATGCGGACGCGAACGACCGAACTGTTGGGCATCGAGCACCCGATCTTCGCTTTCAGCCACTCGGGCAAGGTGGTCGCCGCAGTGAGCCGGGCCGGAGGGTTCGGCGTCCTCGGTGCCCTGCGGTTCTCGCCCGACGAGCTGGAGGAGGAGCTGACCTGGATCGACCGGAACGTGGACGGCAAGCCCTACGGGGTGAACGTGGTCACGCCCGTCTCGTACGAGGGGATGGGGAACCTGGACCCGGCCAAGCTGTTCGGCGAGCTCGAGGGGATGATCCCGGAGGGACACCGCACCTACGTCGAGGACGTCCTCAAGCGCCACGACGTCCCCCCGCTCCCGGCGGACGCTCCGCCCCCGCGTGAGCTCCTCGGATGGACCGAGGCCACGGCCCGCCCCCAGCTCGAGGTGGCGTTCTCCCATCCCATCAAGCTGCTCTCCAGCGCGCTGGGCCCTCCGCCCAAGGACGTGATCGACGACGCTCACAACCGGGGCCTCCCCGTGGCTGCCCTGGTGGGCCACGTGGACCAGGCCAGGAAGCAGCGGGAGGTCGGCGTGGACATCATCGTGGCCCAGGGAACCGAAGCCGCGGGCCACACCGGGGTGGTGGCCAGCATGGTGCTGACCCCCGACGTGGTGGACGCCGTCCACCCCGCGCCGGTCTTGGCGGCTGGAGGCATCGGGAGCGGGAGGCAGATGGCGGCCGCCCTGGCTCTGGGCGCCGAGGGAGTGTGGACCGGGTCCGTCTGGCTCACGGCCGAGGAGAACGACGAGCTGTCACCGGTGGTGGTCCAGAAGCTGCTCGACGCCACCGCCCGGGACACCGTGCGGACCCGGGCATGGACCGGGAAGCCGGCCAGGCTGCTTCGCACCGCGTGGACCGACGCCTGGGACGACCCCGAGGGCCCCGGGACCCTGCAGATGCCGCTGCAGTTCATGCTCACGGCCGAAGCCCAGCACCGGATCTTCCTGTCGGAGAACGAGGCCCTCATCGGGATGCCCGTCGGGCAGATCGTGGGGCGGATGAACGAGGTCCGTCCCGCCGGGGAGATCGTCCGCACCATGGCCGCCGAGTGCGAGGACACCCTGGAACGGCTTCGCCAGCTGGAAGGGGAGCGGGAACCGACCCCTTAGCTTCTATCGACCCTTGTAGTCAGGGTCCCGCTTCTCGGTGAACGCCTTTGCTCCCTCGCGGGCGTCCTCGGTGCCGAAGATCGGCAGGCCGATCTCCAGCTCCACCTTCAGGGCATCGGGCTCGGGGAGTCCCTCGGTCTCCTGGACCGAACGCTTGATGGCCTGGACCGAGAGGGGAGCGTTGCTGGCCACCTTCTCCGCGATCGTGCGCGCCACGGTGAGAGCTTCCCCGTCGGGGACCACCCGGCCGATCAGGCCGATCCGAAGGGCCTCGGCCGCGGAGATCTGTTCCCCGGTCAACAGGATCTCCATGGCATTGGTGTAGGGGATCTGCCGCCGGAGCCGCACCGTCGAGCCGCCCAGGGGGAACAGGCCCCGGGTGACCTCGGCCACGGCGAACCGGGCGCTCTCCCCGGCGATCCTGATGTCGGTAGCCTGGAGGATCTCGGTCCCGCCGGCCACCGCATATCCCTCCACCGCGGCGACCAGGGGCTTGGTGAGCCGGTAGTTCCGGAGCAGGGCCTTCCAGGGCAGCTCGGGATCGTCCCGGGATCGCTTCGACCATTCGTCCTCGCCGTAGCCGCCGGCCATGGACTTGAGGTCGGCGCCGGCGGAGAAGTGCCCGGCCGCCCCGGTGAGGATGGCCACCCGGATCTCCTCGTCGCCGTTGACCATCTCCCAGGCGTCGGCCAGCCGGGCAACCATCTCCGAGGACAGGGCGTTGCGAGCGTCGGGCCGGTTCATCGTCACTGTGACGATGGGACCGCCCCGGTCCACCAGGAGATGAGGCTCGGCGCTCACGAGGCGAAAAGTAGAACACATTCTATTTTGAGGAGCAATCCGGACCGTCTTGCGCCCGAAACGAGAACGTGTTCTACTTGCGGCTGAGCTCATGAAGACGGCCAGCATCGACTTCTACGACAACGGCAAGTTCGTCGAGGACGTTCCGTTCGAGGACTTCCGGTGGCTCCGGGAGAACGACCCCGTCTACTTCAACCCGCAGGAGGACGGCCCGGGATTCTGGAATCTCACCAAGTACGAGGATGTCGTCTCCGCGTCGAGGAACTGGGAGACCTTCTCGTCCGCTCGCGGCACCAACATCGACGATCCGCAGGGCGGGGTCGAGCTGATGTTGGTGAACATGGACCCCCCGAAACACACCGGGCTGAGGATGCTGGTCCGCACCGGCTTCACCCCCAAGCGAGTGAGCGCCCTGGAGCCCCACGTGCGGGACATCGCCACCAAGATCATCGACCGGGTGGCGTCCAAGGGGGAGTGTGACCTGGTCACCGATATCGCGGCCGACCTTCCCCTCCAGGTGATCGCCGAGATGATCGGCGTCCCGGACGAGGACCGCCACAAGATCTTCCACTGGAGCAACCAGATGATCGGCCTGGACGACCCGGAGTACGGGAACTCCCTCGAGGTGGCCACCGCCGCCGCGTTCGAGATGTACGAGTACTGGGACGCGCTGGGTAAGGAACGGAGGAACGAGCGCCGGGAGGACCTGATCACCGCCCTGGTGGAAGCGGAGCTCGGGGAGAAAGCTCTCACCGACCTGGAGATCGACGTGTTCCTGCTCCTGCTGGCGGTGGCCGGGAACGAGACCACCCGCAACCTCATCTCCCACGGTGTCCACGAGCTCTCCAGGCACCCCGAGGAGAAGGACCGCCTCCAGGCCGACCCGTCGCTGATCCCCTCGGCGGTCGAGGAGATGCTCCGGATGGCCACCCCGGTGATGCACTTCCGGCGGACGGCCACCAAGGACACCGAGGTCCGGGGCGTCGAGATCAAGGAAGGTCAGAAGGTCTTGCTCTGGTACATCTCTGGGAACCGCGACGACGAGGTGTTCCCGGACCCGGACCGATTCGACGCCGGACGGACCCCCAACGAGCACCTCGGCTTCGGCGGTGGCGGCCCCCACTTCTGCCTGGGAGCCAACCTGGCCCGGTTGGAGATCCGGGTGATGTTCGAGGAGTTGTTCAAGCGCCTGCCGGACCTCGAGATCACCGGCCCGGTTCCCCGGCTGCGTTCGAACTTCATCAACGGGCTCAAGCACATGCCCGTCCGGTTCACCCCGGAACGCGGCTAGGCGATCGATCCGTACGAGGGCTTGCCCGCCCATTCGTAGGCGGCGTACACGATCCCGCTCTCGGTAGTGCTCGACTTGGTGAGCTTCAGGCCGGCCGGCGCGGTCCCCTCGGAGAACAGGCGCTTTCCCTCCCCCAGGACCACGGGGGCTACCAGCAGGTGGTACTCGTCGACCAGCTCGGCCCCCTGCAGCGTGTGCAGGAGATCGCTGCTGCCCTGAACCAGGATCTCGCCGTCGGTGCGCTCCTTCAGGTCCGCGACGGTCTCGGCGGCGTCCCCCACCAGGACCTCGGTGTTGGTCCACTCGGAGTCCATCGGCTTCCTGGTGGTGACGTACTTGGGCATGCTGTTGATGAGGTCGGCGAAGTCCTCCTTCTGATGGGGCCAATAGGAAACGAAGATGTCGTACGTCCTTCGGCCCAGGAGCAGGCCGTTGGCGCGGCTGAAATAGCCATCCACGATCCTGCCGAACCCCTCGTCGTCGGAGTACGAAGCCAGCCATCCGCCCTGCTGGAATCCGTTGGAGTCGTCCTCACCGGGCCCGCCCGGCCCCTGCATCACTCCGTCGAGGGACACGAATGTCCCCACGATCAGCTTGCTCGTCATCGCCACTCCTCTCGCGAACGCTCTCACCGATTCGCCACCATTAAAGACTGATGAGCCCTCGCGGACTCATCGGCCGGATCGGGGTTCGCTAGGCGGAGGGGAACTCGATGATGGAGCGGACCACTTCGCCGCGCTGCATGGCGGCCAGGGCCTCGTTCACGTCCTTGAGGTCGAAGCGCTTGGTGATCATGCCCTCGAGGTCAAGCTGCCCCCGCCGCCAGTACTTCAGCAGGCGAGGGAAGTCGCGGCGCACGTTCGCCGAGCCATACCAGCACCCTTTGAGAGTCCGCTCCATATAGAAGAGCTCGAAGGCGCTGAACATGGCCATGGCGTCCAGGCGGCCGGCACCGACCACCACGGTGGTCCCGCCACGCCGGGTGGCGTCCCAGGCGGCCCGGATGGTGTCCGGGACCCCGACCGCCTCGAAGGCGTAGTCGAAGCCCCGGCCCTCCGTTAGCTCCTGGGACAGGGCGCCAACGTCTGAGGGCGCACCGGTGTGGGTGGCCCCGAACCGCTTGGCCATGTCGAGCTTCGCCTCCACCACGTCGAAGGCGCCGATATCTGACGCCCCGGCGATCCGGGCGCCCTGGATGATGCTGATCCCCACCCCGCCGCAGCCGAACACCGCAACGGAAGTTCCCGGCTGCACCTTGGCGGTGTTGAGGGCCGCGCCGGCGCCGGTCATCACCCCGCACCCGATCAGCGAGGCCACATCGAACGGGATGTCCTTGGGGATGGGGATCGCGGACTCCTGCCGGACCACCACCTCTTCGGCGAACGTTCCCGTTCCGGCGTAGCCGAACATCGGGTCGCCGCCGACGGTGAATCCCGGGGTCCCCACCGCCGTGGTCATGTGGGCCTCGCACAGGTTCGGCTGTCCGCCGAGGCAGAACGCGCAGTCCCCGCACGAAGGGACCCAGGCGATGATCACGTGGTCTCCCACGGAGAGGCCGGTGACGGCATCTCCAACCTCGACTACCTCGCCGGCACCCTCGTGGCCGGGCACGCAGGGGAGGGGGTGAGGGAGCCCGCCGTTCTGAAGGCTGATGTCCGAGTGGCACACGCCACTGGCGGCCACCCGGATCCGGACCTGCTCGGGCTCGGGGGCCATGACCTCGACGTCGTCCCTGATCTCCAGGTCCTGGTCCAGCCCCGGGAGCACGGCGGCACGCATGGCCGAATACTAGAACACGTTCTGCTTCGGCGCCTCCTCAGCTTGCCAACCGAAACAGGAACGTGTTCTACTTTCGCTCTGAGGCGTACCCAGGAGGTGGAGCATGTCGTTCTGGACGGCTGCTGAGCAGGACTCCTCGCGTCTGATCCTGGTGGAGCCCGATGGCCGGGAGATGACGGCCGGGGAGCTGTACGAGGAGAGCAACCGGCTGGTCCACGGCCTCCGGGCCCTGGGGCTGAAACGGGACTCCGTGGTGGCCGGCCTGCTTCCCAACGGCGCCGAGTTCGTGGAGCTGTACCTGGCCTGCCTGCAGTCGGGGTGGCGCCTGACCCCGATCAACTACCACCTCACCGCCGAGGAGACCGGCTACATCATCAAGGACTGCGGCGCGGAGGCCTTCGTGGCCTCCGACCGATACGCGGGCGCCGCGCGCCAGGCCGCCGACAGCATCGACTTCCCCGCCGAGGCCCGGTTCGCGGTGGGCACCATCGAGGGGTTCCGCCCGTTCGGAGAGCTCAAGGAGGGCCAGCCGGTAGCGCGTCCCGAAGAGCGAGCGCCCGGCGGGGTGATGAACTACACCGCGGGAACGACCGGCAAGCCGAAGGGGGTACGCCGGGAGCAGGTCGACCTCGACGTGGACCTCGTCGCCGACATGCACGCCGCGTTCCTGATGCTGTTCGGCATCGAGCCCAACAAGGACAACGTCCACCTGGTGGTGTCCCCGCTCTACCACACCGCGGTGCTGACGTTCGCTGCCGACTCCCTCCACATGGGGCACCCCGTGGTGCTCATGGACAAGTGGACCCCGGAGGGAACGCTCGAGCGGATCGAGCGGTACCGGGTCACCACGTCCCACATGGTCCCCACGCAGTTCCATCGACTCCTGGCCCTGCCCGAAGACGAGCGCACGAAGGTCGACGTGTCCTCGCTCCGGCACATCGTCCACAGCGCGGCGCCCTGTCCGGTCGACGACAAGCGCAAGATGCTCGACTGGTGGGGCCCAGTGATCTACGAGTACTACGCCGCCACGGAGGGCGGGGGGACCCTGGTCACTCCGGAGCAGTGGGAACAGAAGCCGGGGACTGTGGGAACGCCGTGGCCCATCTCCGAGATCCGGATCCTGGACGACGACGGGCAGCCCCTCCCGGCGAACGAGCCGGGGACCGTGTGGATCAAGATGGCCGACTACACCTTCGAGTACTACAAGGACAAGGCCAAGACCGAGGAGAGCTGGAAGGAAGGGTTCTTCACGGTCGGCGACGTCGGCTACCTCGACGAGGACGGGTACCTGTTCCTCGCGGACCGGAAGGCCGACATGATCATCTCCGGCGGGGTGAACATCTATCCCGCGGAGGTCGAGGCCGTGCTCCTGTCCCATCCGGACGTTGCCGACGCCGCGGTGTTCGGGATCCCCAACGAGGACTGGGGAGAGGAGGTCAAGGCGGCCATCGAGCTCCGGGACCAGGGTCAAGCCGGGGCCGAGATGGAGGAGAAGCTCCTGGCGTTCACGGCCGAGCACGCCGCCAAGTACAAGGTCCCACGCACCGTGGACTTCGTCGACCAGATGCCCCGGGACCCCAACGGCAAGCTCTACAAGCGGAAGCTCCGGGATCCGTACTGGAAGGACCGCGAACGGGCCATCTGAGCCCCGCTACGAGCAGGGCTCGTGCAGGTACTGCCGGCACTCCGCGTCGGTGAGCTCCCTGGTGACGTTCTCCCGAGCGATCCGGATGAGCTCGTCGAGGTCGAGCGCCCAGATCCGGACCACGGCATCGGGGCTCGCCGATGCCAGCGTGCTTCCATCCGGTCCAAAGGAGATGCCCGAGACCAGGTAGTCGTGTCCGTGGAGGATGACCAGTAGGTTCCCCGACTCGGCGTCGAAGAGCCGGACGGCTCCGTCGTCGCTGCCCACCGCGATCCGGGAGCCGTTCGGGCTGTACTGCAGTTCGGTGACGGGACTGTCCGTCGAGGGGAGCGACAAGACGCTCCCTCCATCGTCGACGTTGAAGACCTCCACCACGCTGTCGTCGTGAGCCACGGCGATCCGGGTTCCGTCGCGGTCGAAGTCCATCGCAGACGCGCCTCGCGGCTGCGGGATCCGACGAAGCAGCTCGCCGCCCTCCCACTCCCAGATCGAGGTCTGCCCGTCCAGCGGTCGCCGGAAGTTGAATACGGAGGTCGCCACGAGCTGCCCGTCCGGGCTGAACGCCACCTCGTCGACGTCGAAGCCTTCCTCCTCCTCGAGGACCTGGACCTGGGCGCCCGTGTCATCGAAGATCACGGCCAACCCACCGAATGAGCCAACAACGAGATGATCGCCGTTGTCGCTCCAGTCGACGGAGGTCACCTCGCGGTCGACGTTCGCGTCGTACAGGCGTTGGCCGGTCATCGTGTCCCACACGTTGACCACCGATGCGAAGTTGCGTACCGTGGCGACCCGAGTGCCGTCGGGGCTCGCCGCCACCCACACCACCGGCTCGGTTGAGCCCGTGCCCGGACCGAGCACCAGGGCCTGCTCCCCGCTGGGGACCTCCCAGATCGCTGCTGACCCCTGGTCGATCGGCGCGACGATCCTGCCGTCCGGCAGGAAGCTCGCCCCGACGGGAGCCAGGAACTCGGTGGGGAGATTGGCCACCTCGGCGTCCCCGGAGATCGACACGTCCCAGATCTTGGCCGCGGTGATGTCCATGTCACCCGTGATGACTCGCGTCCCGTCGGGAGCGAACGCTGCCAACACGCCGGAGCTCGTCTCCAATGCAGAGACCGACATGACCTCGCGAGCGCCATCGTCCTCGACCTGCCAGATCCTCGCCGCGCCGTCGCTGCCCCCGGTCACCAGGCGCTGTGAGTCCGGGCTCCAGTCGGTGGAAGTGGCCACGCCCGTGTGACCGATGAGCTCGAACGTGGTCTTCCCCGTCGCCGCATCCCAGATCCGCACCGAAGCGTCATTGCCGGCCGTGGCGATCCACCGGCCGTCCGGGCTCCAGGAGATCCCGGTCGCTCCATAGCGATGTCCGCGCAGCGTGTGGACCGTTCGGCCCGACGCGACGTCGAGGATCACGGCATCCTCGCTAAACGTCTGGCTTGCGGCCACGCGCCGGCCGTCGGGGCTGAGGGCGGTGTCGAACGGATTCGCGAGGCCTCCGATCTCCTGGACGATCCGCCCGGAGGAAGGCTCGGCGATCCGCACCGTCCCTTCCTTCTCCCACGACGCCGACACCAGCGCGCCGTCGCCGGAGAACGACGGCCCCCAGACGGAGCCATCTCCCTGCACGGTCGACAGCAGGTCGCCCGTGGACGGATCCCACACCTTCAACGCCCCGTCGTCGCCGCTGGTGGCCAGCATCGAGCCGTCGGGCGAGAACTGGACGTCGTTGACATCGATGTCGTGCCCGTCGAACTCGATCACCGTCTCGCCGCTCGAGACGTCTCGGATGTCGATCACACCGGTGTCCTCGGGACCCTCGGTGACGAACACCCCCTCGGGGCTCCAGTCCACCGCGCCGCCTACCCCCGGCACGCTGAACTCGATCCGGGACGCGATCACGGCTCGATGCAACGCCTCCTCGGCTTCGGGGAGCACCGACCCGTCCGCCGACCGAGTCTGATCGATGGCCTCCAGCGCCAGCAGGATGCTGCGCTCGGGGTCGACGTCCAGGTTTGCGGCGGCCGCGGCGGCCAGCTCTCTGGCGACGGCCAGGCGGTTCTCCTGCTCCGCTCGTTCTCGTTGACTGAACGCGAAAACGGTCAGCGCCGCCGCCAGGAGCGCCGCCGCCGCCAGGACGGCGACAACCGTACGCAGGCGGCGAACCGACCGGCGCTCGAGCTCCCGCTCGTGCTGCTCGC
>DAITPV010000031.1:0-12380 GCA_036833435.1 Actinomycetota bacterium
GAGGCGCTCCTCCACCCGGTCGACCAGCTGATCGACCTGCTCCGGAGTGACGGGGCGGTTGGTGATGGCCTTCTCCACGCCCGCAACCACCTTGGCCCGATCGTATGGATCCTTGGTCCCGTCCCGCTTGATCACCCGGAGGGCCACGCCCTGAGCGCGTTCGAACGTGGTGAACCGGCGACCGCACGACTCGCACTCCCGGCGGCGCCGGATGCTGGCCCCGTCCTCGGCCGGCCGGGAGTCGACCACCCGGCTCTCGGGACCCCCACACCAGGGGCAGCGCATCCTTCCTCCTCTCTCCGGCCCAACATCTTGGACCTCGGCGTCCCCACCCACAAGATATGGGCACCGGAGCGCTCGTCTTTGAGGCCATAATTCGGGCATGCCCTCCGACCTCGAGCTCGTGCTTCGGCTCCTGGGCGCGGCGCTCCTCGGAGCGGCCGTGGGACTGGAGCGGGAGATCCGCAACCAGCCCGCCGGACTCCGGACCCAGCTGCTGGTGGCCCTGGGCGCCTGTCTGTTCACGTTGATCTCGGCCTACGGCTTCGAGGCCTTCGTGGGCGAAGGGGCCGACCCCCAGTTCGTGTTCGACCCCACCAGGATCGCCGCCCAGATCGTCACAGGCATCGGTTTCCTGGGCGCCGGCGCCATCCTCCGATACGGGATGAACGTTCGGGGCCTGACCACCGCGGCCAGCCTGTGGGTGGTGGCGGCCCTGGGGATGGCGATCGGTCTTGGGGCGTACCTGATCGCCTCGGTTACCGTGGCGATCGCCTTGCTGGCGCTGGTGGGGCTCCGGCCGCTGCGGACCCGCCTGGTTCGGGGCCTGAGGAGGGAGCACGAAGAGCTTCGGATCGAGGGGGGCTCGGATCTCGACCTCGGCGATCTGGTCCATGCGCTCGAGGGCACCGGAGTCCGCGTCGAGAACGTGCGGGTCGAGGAAGAAGACGGGATGCGAGACGTGGTGCTCTTCGTGCTGGTCCCTTCCGACGACACCGCCCGGGAAGCGCTGGACCTGGTCACCAGGCACCCGGGGGTCCGCACCGCGGAGTGGACCCGCTAGGGAAGGACCAGCGTCGTACCGGCCGGCAAGTGGCCAGCGCCCAGGCCGTTGAGATCCCGGAGCTCCTCGACCACGGGCCGGGGGTCGCCTTCCGGCCCCACGATGCCCCGCGCGACGCCCCACAGGGTGTCCCCCGCCTCAACCAGGTACCGGGACACCGGCCGGGCGTCATCGGCCCCGGCCGCCGCGCTTCCCACGGCCGCGACGAAGGCCAACAGGACCACGACCAAGGCCATCAGCCTGGCCCATCGAACCCGTGTTCGAGCCATGGGCCCATGATGCCGAACAGATGTTCGCTCGTCAAGACCCGAACAGGTGTTTGATTCAGCCATGAGGGCATGCTAGCGTCCCCCACTGACATGAACGATCTGACCTCCAGACAGCAGCGGATCCTCGACTACATCCGGAAGACCGTCCACGACCGGGGCTATCCGCCCACGGTGAGGGAGATCGGCGAGGCCGTGGGCCTCACCTCGTCCTCCAGCGTGCACGCCCAGCTGGCGAACCTCCAGCGCAAAGGGATGCTCCGGAAGGACCCCTCCAAACCCCGGGCCATCGAGGTGGGGGCCCGGCCGGCCAGCGCCGGAGGGGTCACCGTCCCCCTGGTCGGAAGGATCGCCGCCGGCGCCCCCGTGCTGGCCGACGAGCACGTCGACGAGTACCTCACGGTCCCGGCGACCTTCGCCGAGGAGGACGAGCACTTCGCCCTTCGGGTCGAAGGTGACTCCATGGTGGAGGCCGGGATCCTGGATGGAGACATGGTGGTGGTCCGGCGGCAGGACGTCGCCGAGGACGGCTCCGTGGTGGCTGCCCTGCTTCCCGGAGCCGGGGAGGAAGAGGCCACCGTCAAGCGCCTCCGCCGCCGGGGCGCCAGGGTCACCCTGGTCCCCGAGAGCGCCGCGATGGAGCCCTTCGATCTCCCCCCCGGGGGCCGGATCCTGGGCCAGGTGGTTGCGGTCCTCCGCCGCCTGTGATGCGGCGCCGAAGCTAGCCGGTCCTCCGGTTCCCGTCTGACGCGACCCGGCGGGCCACCCTCCGCACCAGGTACGGCGCTACCTCGGCGAGCACTCGCTCATCGACCATGGCCCCGACCCGGGTTCCCCCATCCTCGGGCTCGGCCGACCGAACCTCGGCCTCCCGGTACAGCCGGGCCACCAGGTCCTGCCGGTCGTACGGCACCAGCAGATCCACCGCCACGGGCGGTGACGGAAGGACGGCGGCAACCCGCTCCAACAGAGTCTCGATCCCCTCCCCGCTGAGCGCCGAGACCGGGACGCCCTCGGGGAACCTTCGCTCGATCCCGGCCCGCTCGACCTCGGAGAGCAGGTCCACCTTGTTCAGGGCCAGGACCTCGGCGATGTCCCCGGCGGCGATGTCGCCGAGCACACCCCGGACCGCGGAGACCTGATCCTCGACGTCCGGCGCCGCGGCGTCGGCGACGTGGAGCACCAACGAAGCCTGAGCGGCCTCCTCCAGGGTGGATCTGAAAGCCTCCACGATGTCGTGGGGCAGCTTGCGAACGAAGCCCACGGTGTCGGACACCGTGGCGTTCCGTCCACCGGGCAGGCGGAGCCGGCGCACGGTGGGATCCAGGGTTGCGAACAGCTGGTCGGCCACGAGCACTCCGGCCCGGGTGATCGCGTTCATCAGGGTGGACTTCCCCGCGTTCGTGTATCCGACCAGGGAGATCTGCGGGACCCCCGATCGCTCCCGCCCCGAGCGCTTCACCGCACGAGCCTTGGCCAGGCCGTCGAGGTCCCGGCGGAGCTTGGTGATCCTCCGGCGGATGTGCTGGCGGTCCACCTCCATCTTGGTCTCTCCCGGACCCCGGGTCCCGATCCCTCCCCCCAAACGGGACATGGCCTCACCCCACCCGCGGAGGCGGGGAAGGAGGTAGTTGTGCTGGGCTAGCTCCACCTGCGACTTGCCCTCCTTCGACCGGGCGTGCAGGGCGAAGATGTCCAGGATCAGCGCGGTGCGGTCCACCACCTTTACGCTCAGCCGCTCCTCCACGTTCCGCAGCTGCGCGGGGGTGAGCTCGTCGTCGAACACCACCAGGCGCGCACCGGTGGCGTGGATCAGCGAGTGGAGCTCTTCGAGCTTCCCCCGGCCCACGAACGTGGTGGGGTCGGGGGCGTCACGCCGCTGGACCAGGCGTCCGACCACGTTCGCACCGGCCGTGTCGGCCAGCGCGGCCAGCTCATCCAGCGCGGACTCGTCGCCGTGGGGATCGATCCCCACCAGGACCGCGGGCTCCAAAACCGCCGGCCGCCACGTGGCGGAGAGCGGCGACTCCGAGATGGTGTTCTTGGACCGGTCCGGGCTCAACCAAGGACCTCGGTGATCCGGCTCATCGCCTCACGGAGGCGGTCGTCCTCGACGGTGAGCGAGATCCGGACGTAGCCCTCACCGCTGCTCCCGTACCCCGCCCCGGGAGCCACGACCACGCCCGCTCGATCGAGCAGCAGCCCCGCGAACTCCGCCGAGGTCGCCCCGTCGCGCGTGGGGAACCACACGTAGAACGAGCCCAGCGGCGGCTTGAGCTCCCAGCCCAGGTCGTTGAGCGCGTCGATCACGATGTCTCGCCGGGCGGCGTAGATGGCGCGGGTCTCGAGCAGGTGGTCCTGCGGACCGGTGAGCGCGGCCACCGTGGCCAGCTGCACCGCGTTGAAGATCCCGGAGTCGATGTTGGTCTTGACCGTGGCCAGTGCCCGGATGGCGTCGGCGTTGCCCACCGCCCATCCGACCCGCCACCCGGTCATGTTGTACGTCTTCGAGGCCGAGCCGAACTCCACGGCCACGTCCTTGGCTCCCGGCACCTGGAGGACGCTGGGGGCCACGTAGCCGTCGTAGGTCATCTCCGAGTACGCGGCGTCGTGGGCCAGCAGGAGGTCGTGCTCCCGGGCGAACCCCACGGCCTCCTCGAACGCCGGAAGCTCCACCACCGCGGCGGTGGGGTTCGACGGGAACCCCAGCCACAGCACCTTGGTCTTCGCGGTGACCGGCGCCGAGCTCAGGTCCGGCAGGAAGCCGGTGTCCGCGGGGTGGGGCACCGGAACCGGGACACCTCCCGCCAGCCGGGTGCCGATCTCGTACACCGGATAGCCGGGGTCGGGGACCAGGACCTCGTCGCCGGGATCCACGAACGCCCACGCCAGGTGGGCGATCCCCTCCTTGGAGCCGATCAACGGCTGGACCTCGGTGTCGGGATCGAGCTCCACGCCGAACCTACTCCCGTACCAGTCGGCCACGGCCTTCCTGAGTCCCGGGAGCCCGTAGTACGAGGGGTACCCGTGGGTGGAGGGGTCCTCCGCGGACTCCTGGAGAGCCTCCACGATGTGGCGAGGGGTGGGATGGTCGGGATCGCCGACCCCCAGGGAGATCACATCGATGCCGGCGGCCCGGCGCTCCTCGATCTTGCGATCCAGCTCGGCGAACAGGTACAGAGGCAGGGATTCCACGCGACGGGCGACCCTCACCGCGCGGCACCCTCCCGCATCCACGCCGGGTTGAGCCGTCCCTCGTAGACGAACACCGCGGGGCCGCTGAGGTACACGTGATCGTCGTCCGCCCACTCCACGTCCAGGTCCCCGCCGGCGAACCGAACCGTGGCTCGCCGGCCCGCCAGCTCCATGAGGTGTGCAGCTACCAGCACCGCGCACGCTCCGGTCCCACACGCCAGGGTCTCCCCCACTCCCCGTTCCCACACCCGGACGTCGATCACCTCGCCGGCCGGGCGGATGAACTCCACGTTGGTCCGTTCCGGGAAGTCCGAGTGATGCTCCAGCGGCGGTCCCACCCGCGGGAGGTCGAGCTCATCGAGCTCACCGCTTCCCACCAGCACCAGGTGTGGATTCCCCATCGACACCGCAGCGGCCCGATAGTCGGGGCCGGCGTCCGGGAAGGGCTGGTCCACGAACCGGTCATCGGGCGGCCCGGCCATGGGGATCCGGCCTCGCTCCAGGGCCGGGGGTCCCATATCCACCCGAGCGCTGGCCACCCGGTCTCCCTCCAGGTCCATCCACACCCGCTTCACCCCGGCGGCCGTGTCGACGTCCACCACCGCATCGGTCACCAGTCCCCGGTCGAACAGATAGGTGGCCAGGCAGCGCATCCCGTTACCGGACATCTCGGCCAGACCTCCGTCGGCGTTCCACAGCTCCATGGCGAAGGGGGCGGCATCCGAACGAGTGATGCGGATGACGCCGTCCGCCCCGGGTCCTCGGAAGCGATCGCACAGGGCCTCCACCAGGCCGGGGGTCAGCGTGACGGCGTCCTCCAGGTCCTCGACCATCAGGAAGTCGTTGCCCGACCCGTGGTACTTGGCGAATCGCAGCCGGGTCATCCTCGGAGATGCTCCTCGATCTCGTTCACCACGCTCGTCGCTCCCTCCGGTCCCGCCTCGAACCACCGGATGCGAGGGTCTCGGCGGAACCACGCCAGCTGGCGCCGGGCCAGGTCCCGGGTCCTCCGGACCATCCGCTCCACCACCTCGGCGACGGTGAGCCGTCCGGCCAGGTGCTCGGTCACCTCGAGATAGCCGATGGCCTGCGACGCCGTCACCTGAGCACCCAACCCCCGGTTCAACAGCCCGCGAACCTCCTCGACCAGTCCCTCATCCAGCATCCTCTGGGCCCGGGCCTCGATGCGTTGCCGGAGCGCCGAAGCGGACAGGGTCACGCCGGCCGCCCGTACCCGTCCCTCAGGATATCGGTCCCAGTCCTGGGCGAACGACGAGAACGGCCGCCCAGTCAGGGCGGCCACCTCCAGGGCCCGAACCGTCCGCCGGGCGTTGGAGGGATCGATCTTCTGCGCGGCCCGGGGATCCACGTCCGCCAGACGGGCGTGCAGCGGCCCGGGGCCCAGGACCCGGACCTCCGCCTCCAGCAGGCTCCGCAGGCGCGGGTCCGTGGCGGGGATCTCCAGCCCATCGACCACCGCTCGGAAGTACAGCCCCGACCCGCCGATCAGCAGCGTGGCTCGGCCTCGCGCGAAGATCTCCGACGCGGCCCGCCGGGCCAGGCCCTGGAACCGGGCCACGGAGAACGGCTCCAGGGGCTCGGCCACGTCCAGCAGGTGGTGCGTCACCATGGCCCGCTCCTCCGGAGAGGGCTTCGCGGTGCCGATGTCCATCCCCCGGTACACGGTCATGGAGTCCACCACCACGATCTCCGCGCCCAGACGCCGGGCCAGACCCACCCCTGCCTTCGTCTTGCCGGTGGCCGTGGGGCCGACCAGGGCTCGGGGGACGACGGGAAGCTCGGTCTCCTCCGCGGACGCGATGGCGACGACGCCGGTGTCGTTCACGCCGGAACCGCGGCGTCCACGGGATCGCCGGTCAGGTGATGGGGATGGGTTCGGGACACCAGGACGTCGACGAACGACCCGGCCGGGACGTCGCGCGTGAGGTTCACCACCTTGTTCGTCCGCGTTCGGCCCTGAACGCCGCCCTTGCGGCCCGGACCCTCCACAAGGACCTCCACCGTTCGGCCCAGGTAGGCCCGGTTGGACTCCTCGGAGATGCGCTCCTGCAGGGCCACCAGGCGGTCGAACCGTTCCTGGACCACCGGCTTGGGAACCTGGTCCTCGTATCCCGCAGCATCGGTGCCGGCCCGCGGCGAGTACTGGAACGTGTAGGCGGCATCGAAGCGTGCCTCCTCCACCACCCGGAGCGTGCCCTGGAACTCCTCCTCGGTCTCACCGGGGAACCCAACGATCAGGTCCGTGGTCACCGCGATCCCCGGGACGGCCTCACGGATCGTGCCGAGCCACTCGAGGTATCGCGCAGATCGGTACGACCGGCGCATCCGCTTCAGCACCTGGTCGGAGCCGGACTGAAGCGGGAAATGGATGTGCTCACACACCGCGGCACTCTCGGCCATGGCCTCCACCACGTCGCGGGTGAAGTCGTGCGGATGCGGGCTGGTGAACCGGATCCGGCGGATCCCCTCGGCCTGGTTCACGGCCCGAAGGAGGGCCCCGAACTTCGGCACCCGAGAGGATCCCGGGATCGTGAGATCGCGGCCGTACGTGTTGACGTTCTGTCCCAGGAGCGTGACCTCGACCACCCCTTCCCGAGCCAGGCCCTGGACCTCCGCCAGGACGTCGCCGAGCGGACGGGAACGCTGCGGCCCGCGGACCAGCGGGACGATGCAGAACGTGCACCGGTTGTCACAGCCCACGGAGACCGACACCCAGGCGTGATGCCGAACGTCCCGGCGAGCCGGCAACGCGCTGGGGAACACCTCCGTGTACTCCCGGACGTCCATCTGCGGGCCCTCGCGATCCGCTCGCCTGAGCAGCTCGAGCAGGCTTGGAAGAGCGTGGGTGCCCACTACCACGTCCACCCAGGGAGCACGGCGCTGGATCCGGCCGCGATCCTTCTGGGCCAGGCACCCGGCCACCACGATTCGGGTTCGGGGGCGTAACTCCTTCACGCCCTTGAGGTGACCCAGGTTCCCGTACAGCCGGTTGTCGGCGTTCTCCCGGACCGCGCAGGTGTTCAGCACGATGACGTCGGCGTCCGTGGCGGCCTGCGCCCGGGTCATCCCGTCCTGTTCCAGGAGGCCCGAGATCCGCTCGGAGTCATGCTCGTTCATCTGGCACCCGAAGGTGGTGATCAGGTACCGGCCGGGTTCCCGTTCCACGCTACTTGGCGACCTCCACGGCCCGGAGCTCCCGGACCACCGTGATCTTGATCTGTCCCGGGTACTGGAGCTCCTCCTCGACCTGCTTGGCGATGTCCCGAGCCAGCACCTGAGCCGCGAGGTCGTCCACATCCTCGGGCTTCACCATGACCCGGACCTCGCGTCCCGCCTGCATGGCGAACACCTTGGCCACGCCGGGATGCGACTCGCAGATCTCCTCGAGGCGCTCCAGGCGCTTGACGTAGGACTCGATGCTCTCTCTCCGGGCTCCGGGGCGGCCCCCGGAGATGGAGTCGGCGGTCTGGGCCAGCACCGCCTCGATGGTGCGCTGCTCCACCTCGCCGTGGTGGGACTCGATGGCGTGGACCACCTGGGCGGGCTCCTTGAGCCGCCTGGCCAGCTCGGCGCCGATCAGGGCATGAGAACCCTCGACCTCGTGGGTCAGGGCCTTCCCGATGTCGTGCATCAGGGCCCCGCGCTTCACCATGTCGGGTTCGATCCCCAACTCCCCGGCCATGACCCCGGCGATGTGCGCCGACTCGACCAGGTGCTTGAGGACGTTCTGACCGTAGGAGGTCCGGAACTGGAGTCTCCCGAGGACCCGGATCATCTCCGGGTGGATCTCGGTGATCCCCACCTCGCTGATGGCCCATTCCCCCGCCCGGCGGATCTGCTCCTCCACCTCTTTCTGGGACCGTCCGAACATCTCCTCGATCCGCGCGGGATGGATCCGGCCGTCCTGAACCAGCTTGTCGAGGGTCAGGCGGGCCACCTCTCGGCGCACCGGGTCGAACGAGGACAGCACCACGGCCTCCGGGGTGTCGTCGATGATGAGGTTCACCCCGGTGGCGGCCTCGAATGCCCGGATGTTCCGTCCCTCGCGGCCGATGATCCGGCCCTTGAGGTCATCCGACGGGAGCGTGAACACCGCCACGGTCGACTCGGCGGTCTGCTCCGACGCCACCCGCTGGATGGCGATCGTCACGATCTTCCGAGCCCGCTGTTCTCCCTCTTCCCGGGCCCGCTGCTCGATCTCCCGAACGGTGGCCATGGCGTCCCGCTTTGCCTCGTCGGTGAGCTGAGCCACCAGCGCGTCCTTGGCTTCCTGGGCCGTCATCCGAGCTACTCGCTCGAGCTCCCGGCGGTGGTCCTCGATGGCCCGGTCCATCTCCTCTCCGGCTCGGTCGAGCTTCCGGCTCTTGTCGGAGAGGGCCTGCTCAGCTTTCTGGATCTCCCCCAGCCGCCCGTCGATGCCTTCTTCCCTCTTGGTCAGTCTCCCCTCACGGCGACGGATCTCCTCGCGGCGGGAGCGGATGTCCTCCTCCACCTCCCGCCGGGACTTGGCGGTCTCCTCCTTGACCTCGGCCACCGCCGTCCGGACGGTCTCCTCCGCTTCTCGCTCCGCGTCGGTGACTAGCTTCCGGGCCCGGCTCTCGGCGTCGTTGGCCTTGCGAGAAGCCAGGGTGTTTCGGATCACGAACCCTACGGCCACGCCCAGTGCCAGCGCCACCAGAGCGGCCAGTGCAATCTCCATCGTTCCTCCCAAACGCACGAGACCGAGCCAAAAGGCCCGGCCTCACACCCCTATGACGAGGAACGCGACGATCTACCGTGCCGGGACCCCTACGGCCCCGCCCGCACCTCTCGCTGTCGGCTGTCCATTCGTTCGCTCAGTTAGGATCGTCCTCGCCCTACGGGGTTACCGATTATCAGGCCTTTCAATTCACAAAGGTACAACTCACCGGCTGGAAACGCAACGATTCTCGTTCAGGCCAGGCGAGCGTTCTCGGCCTCCAGCGCGGCCCGACAGGCCACCAGCTGCACGAAGGTCAGGGCCTCGTCGGGGTCGTCGAAGGCCCGGGACAGGGCTCCCATGCATGCCGCCAGCGCCGAGACCGCCACCCCCCGGCAGAACACCTCCATCTCCTGCTGGGTGAACGGTCCCACGCCCACCAAGATGTCGCGGAACAGCTCGTCGACCATCTCCCGGCGTGGTTCCTCGCCCGAGCGACGCCACCGATCCGCCAGGTCGCGGAGGTAGCGGTCGCCCTCCTTCACGAGGCCTCCCGCTCCTCCTCCAGCACCCGGCGACACGCGGCCCGGGCGGCCTGAGGGTCGAACCCCCGCCGAAGCAGGAACCCCAGCAGCCGGCGGCCGGCAACCTCGGGCCGAAGGCCACCCAACCGGCGGAGGCGGGTCCGGGCAACCTCCTCGGCTCGGCTTTCCTCGTCGCCCTGGTCGATCTCCTCGGCGGCCAGCTCGGCCACCTCCGCAGCGACGCCCTTGGCCCGAAGGGCGGAGATGCCGGCCCGGCGGCCCATGCCACGGCGGCGCATGGACTCGGCGACCTCCTGGGCGAACCGCTCGTCGTCGATCAGCCCGACACGCTCGAGGTCTGCCAGGGCCGGGTCGATCTCTTCCGGGTCGTAGCCGACACGAAGCAGCCGGCGCCGAAGCTCCTCCCTGCTCCGTGACCGAACAGACAGGAGATTCAACGCCCGGTCCTTGACCGGGATCCGGGGCTTGCCGGCCTCAGCCGGCCCGGGCCTCGGTCTTCGCCTTCTGCTTTGCGTCGTCCGACGCCTCCTGCTCCAGGATCTCCGGGACCTCCACGGGCTTGTCGTCTTCTTCGGTGAAGGACGACAGCCCCACGGCATCCCGGACCCGGCGCTCGATCTCGGCCGCGATGTCCTTGTGCTCGGCCAGGAACTGGCGGGCGTTCTCCCGACCCTGCCCCAGCTGCTCGCCCTCGTAGGTGAACCACGCGCCGCTCTTCAAGACGATGCCGTTGTCCACCCCGACGTCGATGAGGCTGCCTTCCTTGGAGATGCCCTTGCCGTAGATGATGTCAAACTCCGCCAGCCTGAACGGTGGCGCTACCTTGTTCTTCACGATCTTGGCCCGGACCCGCGAGCCGACCACCTCGGTTCCATCCTTGAGGTTGTCGATCTTCCGCACGTCCAGCCGCACGCTCGAGTAGAACTTCAGCGCCCGCCCACCGGAGGTCGTTTCAGGTGAGCCGAACATCACGCCGATCTTCTCCCGAAGCTGGTTGATGAAGATCGCCGTGGTGTCGAACTTCGACAGCGAGCCGGCCAGCTTCCGCATGGCCTGCGACATCAGGCGAGCTTGCAGCCCGACGTGCGAGTCCCCCATCTCTCCCTCGATCTCCGCCCGGGGCACCAGCGCGGCCACCGAGTCGATGACCACCAGGTCGATGGCTCCCGAACGCACCAGGAGGTCGGAGATCTCCAATGCCTGCTCCCCTGAGTCCGGCTGCGACACCAGGAGCTCGTCGATGTTCACTCCCAGTTCCCGGGCGTACGTGGGATCCAGGGCGTGCTCGGCGTCGATGAAGGCGGTGATGCCGCCCTTGGCCTGGGCCTCGGCGATGATGTGCAGGCACACCGTGGTCTTGCCCGAGCCCTCCGGCCCATAGACCTCCACGATCCGGCCCCGGGGGATCCCCCCGACGCCCAACGCCACATCCAGCGCCAGCGAGCCGGTTGGGATGGTGGCCACACCATTGACCGCGGCATGCTCCCCGAGCTTCATCACCGCGCCCTTGCCGTGCTGCTTCTCGATCTGCTGGAGCGTGATGTCCAGCATCCGTTCCCGTTCCAAGATCGCAACCTCCTCGTACGGCGTGGCCACGAGGCTACCGCTTAGGTAGGACATAACTTACACCCCTGTAGTTCGACGGCACAACCCAGAACGCTACTCGAACAGGTGTTCGGTGTCAACGACTCGCCGCGAAGTGTCGAGTCGCTTCGGTTGACGCTGCGCCCCCAAGCCCCCACCCTGCACTGATGAGCTACGACCCCGAGGTCAGGCGCTCCGTGTGGATCGTGCTCCTGTTCATCCTCGCGGTGTTCGCCGCGGTGGCCCTCGAGGTCTTCGCAGAGTTCTCCTCGTTCCTGTTCCCCGGAGGCGACGACGGCCTCCCCCGCTGGGTGGGGATCACTGCCGCCGCGACCGGGGCCCTGTGGCTGGCACTCGTGGTGGTGGTTCGCTTCGCCCGGCTCCCTCCCCGTCCCCCGACCGGACCTCCCACCGAGCAGCTCAGAGATGAGCCTCCCGCGCTGGCCAACATGCTGGTGAACCGGTTCCGACCCGATCGTGACGCCGTTCCCGCCACCCTGTTGGACCTTGCCGCCCGTGGGCTGGTCCACATCGACGAACG
This sequence comes from Actinomycetota bacterium, assembly GCA_036833435.1. Lineage (GTDB taxonomy): Bacteria > Actinomycetota > UBA4738 > UBA4738 > CALAEC01 > DAITPV01. The sequence continues at coordinate 11,894 of DAITPV010000031.1, forward strand.
CCGCGGCCAGCGCATGGTTCGCGTCCGGGAGGGCCTCCTCCACGGCACGGTCCCCTACGAGCAGGCCATCCTGTTCCTGATCCAGTCGAAGGCGAGCCAGGGAGCCGTTCCCGCCGCCGAGCTGACCACCGGCCCACGACGTTGGGCCGGAGGATGGTGGCGCTCGTTCCGCACCGCCGTGGAGACGGATGCCAAGATCCGGGGGCTGTCGCGTGACCTGTGGGATCAGCGAACCCTGGCCTGGCTGGGGGTGGCCGCCCTGGTCCCCGCGGTGTTCACGGGGATCGCGGCGGGCGAGCTGATGGCCGGAGTCGCGGTGGTGATCGTCGCCGTCGCGGTCCTGGCCGGCGTCAAGACCCGTGGGCGGCAGCGCGAGACGCCCCCGGGGCTCCAGGCAGCATCGGAGTGGCTGGGCGTTCGCCGCCACCTCCGCGACGCCTCGTCGTTCGAGTACCTCCCCGCCGGCGCTGTGGTGGTGTGGGAGCGA
>DAITPV010000032.1:0-12337 GCA_036833435.1 Actinomycetota bacterium
ACCATCGGATGGTGGCCCACACCGGGTTCATCACGGTGGGCAGGAAGGCCGGGTAAACCCGGACCGTTCCGGCGCCGAAGCGCTAGTTGGACGAGCTTCCAAGGAGTCGTCGGAGGCCGAGGGTATACTCGGCGCCGGAGAGGGTTCACGGAGGAAGAGGTTGCCTCAGGACGACATGGACGCGCACGAGCGCATCGAGCAATACGAGAAACAGGTCGATGAGCTCCAGACGCACGTGAAGTTCCTGGAGGACGAGATCGCCCTCCTCCGTCGTCGACTCCACAGCGCTCCCCGCCAGGTCCGGTCCCTCGAAGAGCGCCTCCTCGAGGCCAAGAGCGACGTCGCCAGGGCCCTGGCCCAGAACGAGAAGCTGGTGGGGACCCTGAAGGCCGAGCGAGAGAAGATCGAGGCCCTTAAGGAAGAGGTTGAGAAGCTCACTCGCCCGCCCGCCTCCTTCGGTGTGTTCATCGGCGAGAACGAGGACGAGAGCGTCGACGTCTACACCGCGGGCCGGAAGATGCGGGTGAACGTGGACCCCGAGCTCGATCGCTCCGGCTTCCGCCGCGGCGCCGAGGTCATTCTCAACGAGGCCCTCAATGTGGTGGAGATCCTGGAGCAGGACCGTCAGGGCGAAGTGGTGACCATCAAGGAGGTCCTCGACGAGGATCGCGTGGTGGTCATCGGCCGCGGGGACGAGGAGATGGTTGCCATCGTTTCCCAGGCCATCGTCCGCGATCCTCCCCTCCGGGGCGGCGACCCGCTCCTGTTCGACCCTCGGTCCGGCCACGTGCTCGAGCGGCTTCCCAAGGAAGAGGTCGAGGAGCTGATCCTCGAGGAGATCCCCGACGTCACGTACGAGGACATCGGCGGGCTCGAGGATCAGATCGAGGACATCAAGGACGCCGTGGAGCTCCCGTTCCTGTACGCCGAGCTGTTCCGGGAGCACGAGCTCACCCCCCCGAAGGGAGTCCTGCTGTACGGGCCGCCCGGGTGTGGGAAGACCCTCATCGCCAAGGCGGTGGCCCGGTCACTGGCCGAGCAGGTGTCGGCCAAGACCGGACGGTCCGATGCGCATTCCTATTTCCTGAACATCAAGGGACCGGAGCTCCTCAACAAGTACGTGGGGGAGACCGAGCGGCAGATCCGGCTGATCTTCCAGCGAGCCAAGGAGCGCTCCGAGGAAGGCTTCCCGGTCATCGTGTTCTTCGACGAGATGGACTCCATCTTCCGGATCCGGGGATCGGGGATCTCCAGCGACGTGGAGAACACCATCGTTCCCCAGCTGCTGTCGGAGATCGACGGTGTGGAGACCCTCAAGAACGTCATCGTCATCGGGGCGTCGAACCGCGAGGACCTGATCGACCCGGCCATCCTTCGCCCGGGCCGGCTCGACGTGAAGATCAAGATCGAGCGACCGGACGCCAAGTCGGCGGCCGACATCATGTCCAAGTACCTCACCGCGGCCGTCCCCATCCACGCCGACGAAGCTCGCGGCGGCGAGGACATGCAGCAGACCCTTCGCCGGATGATCGAGGGAACCATCGACCGGATGTACTCAACCGCCGACGAGAACCGGTTCCTGGAGGTCACCTACCAGAACGGTGACAAGGAGATCCTGTACTTCAAGGACTTCAACTCGGGGGCCATGATCGAGAACATCGTCAAGCGGGCCAAGAAGCTGGCCATCAAGCGGTTCCTTCAGTCCAGCCAGAAGGGACTGACGCACGAGGATCTCCTGGACTCCATCCGGGCGGAGTTCAAGGAACACGAGGATCTGCCCAACACCACCAACCCGGACGACTGGGCGCGGATCTCCGGCAAGAAGGGAGAGCGGATCGTGTACGTGCGAACCCTGCTGGGTGATCGCGAAGGCGAGACCGGCCGCCAGGTCGAGCGGGTCAGCCCCGGCCAGTACCTGTAAATCCCCCCTCCGGCCCGTATCCTAGGACCCGCTGTGGCCATTCCCAAGGTGATGGGCATCGAGACCGAGTACGGGATCTCCGGCCCGGGGAGCCCGGACTTCAACCCGGTGCTCGCTTCCTCGTTGCTGATCAACTCGTTCGCCGGGTCACTGCGCCGGATCCGGTGGGACTACGAGCAGGAGAGCCCCCTCCGGGACGCCCGGGGGTACGAGCCCGTCCAGGAGCGTGAGCCGGTCGAGGAGGACCTGGGGCTGGCGAACGTCATCCTCCCCAACGGAGCGCGGTACTACGTGGACCACGCGCATCCCGAGTACTCCACGCCCGAGTGCGCCACGCCCCGCGACCTGGTGATCCATGACAAGGCCGGGGAGCGGATCCTGGAAGCCTCGTTGGCCATGGCCGCCGAGATCCTCCCACCCGGCGAGCGGATGGCCGTGTACAAGAACAACACCGACGGCAAGGGCAACTCCTACGGATGCCACGAGAACTACCTCGTGGAACGGAAGACCCCGTTCTCCCGGATCGTCCGTGACCTGACGCCGTTCTTCGTCACCCGGCAGATCTTCACCGGGGCCGGGAAGGTGGGCATCGAGGGCGGGCGGTCCGAGGATCCCGATGTCGAGTACCAGATCAGCCAGCGAACGGACTTCTTCGAGGCCGAGGTGGGGCTGGAGACCACCCTCAAACGTCCGATCATCAACACCCGGGACGAGCCGCACGCCGATCCGGAGAAGTACCGGCGGCTCCACGTGATCATCGGCGACGCCAACATGTGCGAGGTGGCCACGTTCCTGAAGCTGGGGACCACCGCGCTGGTGTTGCGGATGATCGAGGACGAGGTCCTGCCGGACCTGACGCTCGACTCACCGGTCCAGTCCCTGCACGAGGTGTCGTGGGACACCACGCTTCGGCAGACGGTCCGGATGTCCGACGGCCGTACGGTCACCGCGCTGGCGCTCCAGTGGGAGTTCCTGGACCACGCCAAGAAGTACGTCAAGGAGCAGGAAGACACCGCGCTCCAGGCCGACCTCCTGGGTCGGTGGGAGAGCGTGCTCACCGCGCTGGAGGACGACCCGATGAACCTCCACCGGGAGCTCGACTGGGTGACTAAGTACCGGCTCCTGGAGGCCTACCGGCAGCGTGACGGTCTGGACTGGGACGACCCCAAGCTGGCGCTGATCGACCTCCAGTACCACGACGTCCGCCGGGACCGAGGCCTGTACCACAAGCTCGCCGGATCCGGACAGGTGGAGCGACTGGTGGCCGAGTCGGAGATCGACCGGGCCACGAAGGCGCCGCCCACGGATACTCGGGCGTTCTTCCGCGGCTCGTGCATCAGCCGGTATCCCGACGCCATCATGGCCGCGTCCTGGGACTCGGTGATCTTCGACACCGGCCGGGACGCCCTCCAGCGGGTCCCCATGCGGGAGCCGCTTCGCGGCACACGGGAGCACGTCCAGGCGCTGTTCGAGCAGGCCGAGGACGCCGCCTCCCTGGTCGACCTGCTCCAGACCTGAGCTTCCCTGACACCGGGAGGGGCCGCCGTACAATGGTGACGGTTCCCCCCACGAGAGGAGGTTGTCGTTGCCGGAGCAGGAGCAGAAGCGAGTCCAGAAGAAGGACGGCGGGTCCGGGTCCGAAGACGCCGGCCAGACGTCCACCACCGCCAAGGGCGAGAAGCTCAAGGAGGAGATGGACGACATCCTCGATGAGATCGACGAGGTCCTCGAGGAGAACGCCGAGGAGTTCATCAAGTCGTACGTCCAGAAGGGCGGGGAATGACCGGAGATCCACCCGGTCCCTCGTTCGGCGCCAACCCAAGCTTCTTCGATCTGGTCCGAGCCTCGGGCGGCGAGTCGCTGCCCCGGCCCTCGTCCGGAGAGCCGCTTCCCGCGTCGCCCCACGGGACCACGGTGGTGGCCCTTCGGTTCGCCGAGGGCGTGGTGATGGCCGGCGATCGGCGGGCCGTTGAGGGCTTCGCCATCGCCGACGAGCGGATGGAGAAGGTGTTCCCGGCCGACGAGCACTCTGCAGTGGGGATCGCCGGCGTCGCCGGACAGGCTCTCGAGCTCGTGAAGCTGTTCCAGACGGAGCTCGAGCACTACGAGAAGGTGGAAGGCGAGGAGCTCTCTCTCGAGGGGAAGGCCAACCGGCTAGCCCAGATGATCCGGCAGTCGTTCCCGATGGTGATGCAGGGCCTCGTGGTGGTGCCGATCTACGGGGGCTACGACCTGCACAGGGGCGCCGGGCGGATCTTCCGGTACGACGCCATCGGCGGGCGTTACGAGGAGACCGACTACAACGCCACGGGCTCGGGCGGCCGGGATGCCAAGGCCAGTCTGAAGAAGCGGTGGCGGCAGGAGATGGATCGTGCGGGAGCGGTGGAAGCGGCGGTGGAGTCCCTGCTCGATGCGTCGGAGGCGGACACGGCCACCGGAGGCCCGAATCCTTCGCGAGGGATCTTCCCCAGCGTCCACGTGGTGACGGCCGAGGGCGTGGCCGAAGTGCCGTCCGATGAGGTTCGGCTGGCCTACGAGGCCGTGGTGGCCCGGCGGGAGGCAAGTGCCTGATGCCGATGCCGTTCTACGTCGCGCCGGAGCAGATGATGAAGGACCGCTCCGACTATGCGCGCAAGGGCATCGCTCGGGGCCGGCCGGTGGTGGCGCTCGAGTACGCCGACGGGATCCTGTTCATCGCCGACAACCCGTCCACGCACCTGTACAAGATCTCCGAAATCTACGACCGCATCGCTTTCGCGGCGGTGGGGAAGTACAGCCAGTTCGAGAACCTTCGGATCGCGGGGGTCCGACTGGCCGACGTGCGGGGATATTCCTACGGGCGAGACGACGTCACCGCCAAGAGCCTGGCCAACGCGTACTCGCAGGGGCTGGCGAACATCTTCACCCAGGAGATGATGCCGTACGAGGTCGAGATCCTCGTGGCCCAGGTGGGGGAGCTTCCGGAGGACAACGAGCTGTTCCACATCCTGTACGACGGCAGCGTCACCGACGAGGACGGCTTCGTGGCCATGGGCGGCGAGGCCGAGCGGTTGGCGAACCGGCTCCGAGACGGATACCAGAAGGAGCTCCCGCTGGCCGATGCCCTGAAGCTCGGGGTCGGGACCCTGTCGGACCAGAACGGGCAGGCCGAGGGCGACGGTGCGAAGGAGGAGCTGACCCCGTCCCGCCTGGAGGCCGCGCTGCTGGACCGAACTCGTCCCCGCCGGAAGTTCCGCCGCATCCACGACCCGGAGCTCGAGTCGCTCCTCGGTCAGTAGCGTTCAGCCGCGGAACGACAAATCCCCCGGTCGGGGCCCAAGAATCCCCCGGTTGGGGGATGTGTCCGGAGCCACCACTTCCTAGAGTTACACCCATGCAATTCAAGGATCCGTGGGGCCAGAAGATGGCTGCGGTGGACCGAGCCCACACGGAGCTGTGTGCCGCTCAGGCCAACCTCCTCCAGGCCGTGACCGATCTCGAGCAGTTCGAGGGTGCGCCTGACGATCCCGAGATCGTCGCCCTCGGTACCCAACTGGCGGCCCGGTATGGGGAAAGCCCGGGGACCACGGATGAGTGGGTCCGGGTGGGACGAGCCCTCCGTGACCTCCCGGCCATCGGTGCGGCCCATCGTGAAGGACACCTGTCCTGGGGCCAGGTCAGACCACTCAGCCGGTTCGCCACCCCGGAGACCGAGGAGGCACTCTCGGTGAGTGCCCAACATGAGCGCCCGTCAAAGCTGTGGAGACAGGCTCACCGCAACCAGCGGGCGGAGAACCAGAAGACCGCGCAGTCCGACCATCAGTCCCGCCGGGTGTGGATGCGGTGGGACCAGGACCGCACCTTCCTGGAGCTGTACGCGGAGCTCCCCGCCGAGCAGGGAGCCCGGGTGGAACGGGCTCTGGTACGCCGGGCCGAGGACGTGGTCCTGGAAGAGGATCCTCCACCCTTCGACCGGGGCGGAGCCCGCCTGGCAGACGCCCTGGTGGATCTGGTGACCTCATCGGGGAATCGGGCTTCAACCGACACCCTGGTTCTTCACGCCGACGCCCGGGTGCTCTGGGGAGGGAACGACCCCGGTCTCCTGGGAGAGACCGACTCGGGAATCCAAATGACCGATGAGGCCATCCGCCGCCTGGCCTGCGACTCCCGAGTGGAGTGGGTGGCCGAACGGGACGGCCGGGCCGTGGGGATCGGAAGACAAAGCAGGGTGGTCCCCGGATGGATGCGCCGCCAGCTGGAGCACCGGGACCCCGAGTGCCGGTTCGAGGGGTGCGGGAGGAAGAAGTGGCTGGTGATCCACCACCTGATCCCCTGGGCCCGGGGAGGGCCCACCAACTTCAACACCCTGATCCGAGTGTGCTCCTTCCACCACCGCCAGCTCCACGAGGGTGGGTGGACGGTCACCGGACAACCCGATCACCGGCTCCGGTTTCACGATCCGGGGGGAAGAGTGCTCGGTCGACGAAATCCGGTGCCCAAGCGGGATGTGGAGCCTACACTGGGCTCGTGGAACGGCGGATCTACGGGCTGGAGAACGAGTACGGAGTGACCTGCACGTTCCGGGGGCAGCGCCGGCTGTCCCCGGACGAGGTGGCGCGGTACCTGTTCCGCCGGGTGGTCCACTGGGGACGTTCGTCCAACGTGTTCCTGGAGAACGGCGCGCGGCTGTACCTCGACGTCGGCTCCCACCCTGAGTACGCCACTCCGGAGTGCGACTCCGTCCACGATCTGGTGGCCCACGACAAGGCGGGGGAGCGGGTCCTGGAAGCACTCCTGGCGGCCGCCGAGGTTCGCCTCCACGAGGAGGGCATCTCCGGGGACGTGTACCTGTTCAAGAACAACACCGACTCGGCGGGCAACTCCTACGGCTGCCACGAGAACTACCTGGTTGCCCGGCACGGCGAGTTCGCTCGAATGGCCGAGGTGCTGATTCCGTTCTTCGTCACCCGCCAGGTGTTCGCCGGGGCCGGCAAGGTGCTCCACGGTCCTCGGGGAGCGCAGTACTGCCTGTCGCAGCGGGCAGAGCACATCTGGGAGGGGGTCTCATCGGCCACCACGCGTTCCCGGCCCATCATCAACACCCGGGACGAGCCGCACGCCGACGCCGAGCGGTACCGGCGTCTCCACGTGATCGTGGGTGACTCGAACATGAGCGAGTTCACCACCTTCCTGAAGGTGGGGGTCACCGACCTGGTGCTCCGGATGGTTGAGGAGAACACCGTGATGCGGGACCTCACGCTGGAGAACCCCATCCGGGCCATCCGGGAGATCAGCCACGACATCACCTGCCGGAAGAAGGTCCGGCTGGCCAACGGCCGCGAGATGTCTGCGCTGGACATCCAGGAGCAGTACCTGGAACGCGCTCAGCGGTTCGCGGAGCATCGTGGTCTCGACCCGGTTGCCAAGGAGCTCCTCCTGGAATGGGAAGGAGCCCTCCTGGCGCTTCGGGAGGGTGACCTGGACCGTCTCGCTCGCAAGGTCGACTGGGTGGCGAAGTACTTCCTGATCCGGGCCTACCGACAGAAGCACGGGCTCCCGCTGTCGCACCCCCGCGTCGCCCTGATCGATCTCGCGTACCACGACGTGAACCGGGACCGCGGCCTGTACTACCTGATGGAGCGGCGGGGCCAGATGGAGCGGGTGGTGTCGGAGCGGGACGTTCAGCGCGCCATGCACGAGCCGCCGCAGACCACCCGGGCCCGTCTCCGCGGCGAGTTCATCCGCCAGGCCAAGCAACGCCGTCGGGACTACACCGTGGACTGGGTGCACCTCAAGCTCAACGACCAGGCTCAGCGCACCGTGCTGTGCAAGGACCCGTTCCGGTCGCGGGACGAGCGGGTCGAGCAGCTGATCGCCCACATGTGACCGCGGCCCCCGGAGGGCGCCCTCCGAGGTCCGCGGGGCCGGTCAGCGCCCTAGCAGCAGGGAGGGCAGCAGTCCGGCGGGCAGTCGTCACAGGGCCCCAAGTGACCACCTCCTTCCATCGATGGTGCTCGATATGTTGACGGAAGCATCGACGGGTGTCAATATGACCCCGTGAAGCTGATCGCCATCGACGAGGCGTGCTGCCCTCCGTTCCTGGAGGAGCCCATCCGCAGTGAGGACGCCGAACGCCTGGCGGGAGCCCTCCGGGTCCTTGCCGAGCCGGCGCGACTGCGGCTCCTCAGCCTGATCGCGTCCCGCCCGGACACCGAGGCCTGCGTGTGCGAGCTCACCGAGCCCCTGGGCCTGTCCCAGCCGACGGTGAGCCATCACCTGAAGGTCCTCCACGAAGCCGGGATCCTCACCCGCGAGAAGCGGGGAAGGTGGGCCTTCTACCGGCTCGATCCCGAGCCGCTCCGGTTGCTCCGGGGTGCGCTGATGGAACGGACGCCGGTCCCGGCCTGACTACGACCGGAGGAAGCCCTCGGTGATGATCCGGCGGGCCAGCTCGAAGGCGGCCAGACAGTCATCGGCCGAGTTCGCCGAGGCCGCCACCAGCGTCAGCCCCGCTTCGTGCTTGTCGGCCAGGGCCATGGCCCGGCGAGCGCTGAGGCCCACCACGTCCCATCCAGTGCGTCCGGTGATCCGGGCGGTGGTGGCGAAGCAGGCCGCCGGCGCCCCACCCAGGAGTGCGGCGTCGAAGGCCGTGCCTCCGGTGGACGACACCATCACCACGACCCGTCCTTCCATCTCCACCAGCGACGCCAGCTCGGCTCCCTGGTTGGGCACCAGCTCGTACTGCACCCCGGCCGTGGTCAGGGCCTGAAGGACGGGCAACGCGCCCCCGCGGCGCTCTCGCTCCGGGCCCACTCGCGGCTCGGCCACCACCACCACGTCCGTGCTCCGCTCCTTGGCCACAGCGGCGGCCCGCCGGCCGATGGCTCCGGGCTCCAGCCGAGCCGGGGCCCGCATCCCGGCGGGGGAGGCTCCGAAGATCTCGGTCGCTCCGGCGGCCACGGCAGCCTCCGCACTGGTGGCCGAGTCGACGATGTCCACGATCGCCACCACCCGTCCGCGACTCCCCGCGTCGGCGGCCCCGCTGGCATCGAACCCGACCTCCAGGCGCCGCGGCTTCATGGAGTCCTCCATCGGGCCGACCCCGCGGCCATCCGGCCGGCCAGCACCCCGGCCGCTCCGGCCGCCAGGAAGAACTCCGGGTCGTCCTCCACCCGCCGGCCCATGGTCTCGCTCTCGATACCCCGGGCGCGAAGGAGATCCAGCGCCGGCTGGCCGTTCACCTCCACGAGCTGGTGATGGGCCTCCAGCCCCGCGTCCTTGAGCGACTCCCACACCACGCTGCGCCGTTCGTCCTCGAGGGCGGGGACCGCGACGTTCACGGGAACCAGGGCCACCCGAGACAGCGTGGTCAGCGAGTGAGGGGAGACCCCGTGGTGCCGGTAGGCCGGGTCGGCGAAGCTGACCCGCAGCGCCGCGACCGGGCGTCCCTCGAGGATCCCCGCCGCGTTGAGGGCCATGCCCGCGGCCACGTCAGAGGCTCCCCACTTGGTGGCCGTGCCCACCTTCCCCGGTCCGTCGGCCACCACCACGACGTCGGCGTCGACGACCCCGCGTGCCGCGAGCAGGCCGGAGAACAGGTTCACGGCCTCGAGGTCGCCCCCCAGCGCCTGTCCGCAGGTGATGGTGGCGTCCACCATCCCGCCGTCTCGAAGGACGGCCACCTGGCGCGACAGCCACAGCGGCAGGGCCGCACCGTCGGTCATGACGAAGGCGATCCGTTCACCCCCCGCCGCCCGGGCCCCGGCCACCACCGCGCCCACCATCGAGTGCAGGGGTGCCCACACCACCGGGAGGCCCTCCAGAGTGTCGATCGACTCCATGGCCTCGCGGTGGGGGCTGTCGGGCTCCTCGACCGCCATGACCTTGGCCTGCACCGGGGTGTATCGAAGCTTCATCACGTGGCCCTCCGGCGAGGGGTCGAGGTCGCCCTGGCCCTCCACGGCGACGACGAAGTGGTACCCCCCGGTCCCCAGGCCTTCGGTCACGGCCGTGGTGTTCAGGGTCACGGTGTCGCCCTCGGCCACCGGGCCGGTCAGGGGGGGATAGGCCAGTGCGGGCTCCTCTCGGCCGTCGACCTCGACCGCCAGCTCGACCACGCCGGGCCGGGCCGCCTCGAGCCGGAGCACCTTCCCTCGGCGCAGCCTGATCACATCGGGCGTAATGCTAGTTCCCTATGCTGTGGCCCGATGCACCCCACCGAGCGGCTGCTCAACCTCCTGGCGTTGCTCCGAGAGGCTCGCCGCCCGATCACCTTCGCCGAGATCCGGCGCCTGATCCCCGCCTACCAGCAGGCCGACAAGCAGACCGCCAAGCGACAGTTCGAGCGGGACAAGGACACCCTCCGCCAGATCGGCATCCCCATCGAGGTCGAGGCCACGGACGCCTGGGAGACCGAGGAGGGCTACCTCATCCCTCCGGAGCACTATGAGCTTCCGGAGATCTCGTTCACCCCTGAAGAGGCGGCCGCCCTGTTCGTGGCCGCCAACGCCCCGGGTGGGGAGACGGAAGCCGCCCAGGCGTTCCGGAAGCTGGCCACCGGCGTGGACAGCGGGATCCTGTCCGGTCTCCAGGAACGGGCCGCGGCCACCGGGGTCGACGCGTCCGGCCCGCACCTCCTCGAGGTGGCTCAGGCCGCCCAGCGCCGCCGGCGGCTGCGGTTCCGGTATCGAACCGCACGCGGCCGGGCCGGTCAGCGGCAGGTCGACGTGTGGATGCTCAGGCTGCTGAAGGGCACCTGGTACCTCATCGGTCTGGACCGGAAACGGAAGGAACCTCGGGCGTTCCGGCTGTCCCGGATCGTCTCCAAGGTTGAGGACGCCGGAGAGGCCGAGCCGCCGCCTGAGGGCTTTCGGGCGGAGGAGCACCTTCCCCGAGGTCCCTGGGGGCTGGGGGAGCCGACGGGAACGGCGCGGGTGGCGTTCGCACCCTCGGCGGCGTGGTGGGCGCTGGCCGACATCCCCGGGGCCCGGACGCTCCGGACCAGGAAGGACGGATGGACGGAGGCCGAGGTGCCGGCGGGAGAGTCGTTCGTTCCGTGGATCGTCTCCTTCGGCCCGGAGGCACGCGTGGTGTCACCGAAGGCGCTTCGCGAAGCCGTCGTGGCCCATCTCGAGGCCGCTCGTGCCGCCCTCTAAGACCGCGGAGCGGGTCCGCCGGCTGATGGCCGTGGTCCCGTACGCGGTGCAGCATCCCGGGACGTCGCTGGGGGAGCTGGCCCGGCTGTTCGGGGCCACCGAGCAGGACCTGCTGGTCGATCTGAACATGCTGATGATGACCGGCCTTCCCCCGTACAGCCCGGGCGACCTGATCGAGGTCGATGTCGAGGAGGACCGGGTGTGGATCCGGATGGCCGACCACCTCTCCAGGCCGGCCCGGCTGACCCGGGCCGAAGCCCTGGCCCTGTACCTCCGAGGCACCGAGCTGGTGGGCTTGACCGGGCTCGAGGAGGCGGACGCCTTGCGTTCGGCCCTGGGGAAGCTGGCCGAGGGCCTGGGGCTGGAGAAGCTTCCGGTGGAGGCCGGGACGGGGGAGCGGTCCGCGCCGTCGCACCTGGCAGCGGTTCGGCGGGCGGTCGAGCGGCGGGAACGGCTGGAGATCGACTACTTCTCGGCGGCCCGGAACGAGGTCACCACCCGGCGGATCGACCCCGAGCACGTCCTGGCGGCCATGGGCCACTGGTACGTGGTGGCCTGGTGCCACCGGGCCAAGGGAGAGCGCCTGTTTCGGGTGGACCGCATCCGGGCCACCCGGGAGACCGGGGAGCGGTTCGAGCCCCGGGGCCTGGCCGGCCAGGGTCGGGACCTGTACACGCCCACCAAGGAGGACGTCCGGGTCCGGCTCCGGCTGGGGCCGGGGGCCCGGTGGGTGGCCGAGTACTACGCCGTGGAGCGGGCCGTCCAGAAGGGCGGGGGGCTGGAGGTCACCCTGCCCACCAGGGACCTGGGCTGGGTGGCCCGCCTGGTGCTCCGGCTCGGCGGGGAAGCCCAGGTCCTGGGCCCTCCGGAGCTCGCCGAGGCGGCCCGCGCGGTGGCCAAGGAGACCCTGGCCCTCTACCGCTAGCCAGCCCAAGCAAATCCGTAAAGGTCGGGCCGGGGGCGTCCGATAACCCAGCCAAGATGACTTCAATCAGGACCAACTGCCCCCGGTGCGGCGAGGTGGAGATGCGGGCGGAGGTCGTGCTCCTCTCGGTGGACCCGGGGTCCGGAGAGGGCTCCTACAGCTTCGTGTGCCCCGTCTGCGAGGACCTGGTGGAGAAGCCCGCCGACCAGAAGATCGTGAACCTCCTCCGCTCCATCGGGGTCGACGTGGCCGACAAGCCCCAGGTCGACCCGCTCGATCCCAGGCCCGAAGGGCCCCCGCTGACCCTCGACGACGTCATCGACTTCCACTTCCTGCTGGACCGGGAGGACTGGTTCG
>DAITPV010000033.1:0-12264 GCA_036833435.1 Actinomycetota bacterium
AGCACAAGCTCCGGATGACTCCGGCCCAGGTCCTGGAGGCCACCCGGGCCGGGGTGGCCCGGGCCCGGGGCTACACCCCCGACGTGGAGTTCTCGGCGGAGGACGCCACTCGCTCGGATCCGGAGTTCCTCCTGGAGGTGTTCCGGGCCGCGGTGGAGGAGGGGGCCACCGTGATCAACGTCCCCGACACCGTGGGCTACGCCATGCCCCACGAGTTCGGCGAGCTGGTGGCCACCGTCCGCGCGGCGTTGCCCGACCACGTCACGGTGTCCGTGCACTGCCACGATGACCTGGGTTTGGCGGTGGCCAACTCCATGGCCGGAGTGCTGGCCGGAGCCCGCCAGGTCGAGGTGGCGGCCAACGGGATCGGCGAGCGAGCCGGGAACTGCTCGCTGGAGGAAGTGCTGATGACCGTGGCCACCCGGGGCGCGGCGCTCGGATTGGAGACCGGCGCGAACCACAAGGAGATCGCCCGGACCTCCCGCCTGGTGTCCATGCTCACCGGGTATCCGGTGCAGCCCAACAAGGCCGTGGTAGGGGCCAACGCGTTCGCCCACGAGTCCGGGATCCACCAGCACGGCATGCTGATGAACCGGGCCACCTACGAGATCATGGATCCCCGGCAGATCGGCCTGGACGGCTCCCGCCTGGTCCTCGGGAAGCACTCCGGGCGCCACGCGTTCGCCGACGCATTGGCGGCGCTGGGGTTCGAGCTGGCGGCCGACGACCTCAACCGGGCGTTCGCCCGGTTCAAGGAGCTGGCGGACCGCAAGATCAGCCTCTCCGACGCGGACCTGGAAGCCATCGTCGCGGACCAGCTGGGCGCCGCGGAAGAGGACACGTACACCCTGGAGTCGCTCCAGGTCGCCGGGGGGACGCATCTGTCGCCCACGGCCACCGTCCGGCTCCGCCGAGACGGCCAGGTGCTGGAAGGCTCGGCGCTGGGCGACGGCATGATCGACGCCGCCTGCCACGCCATCCAGGAGGCCGCGGACGTTCGCGGCCGTCTGGCGACGTTCAGCGTGTCCTCGGTCACCGGCGGCACCGACGCGCTCGGCGACGTGGTGGTGCAACTGGATGTCGAGGGTCGCCTGTTCACCGGGCGCGGTGTCTCCGCGGACGTGGTGGAGGCCAGCGCACGGGCGTTCCTGTCGGCGGTGAACCGAGCGATCCGAAGTGGGGCGGCCACCGGCCGGGTCCCCGAAGGCCAGGCGGTGGCGTGAGCGGCTTCACCATCACCGAGAAGATCCTGGCCCGGGCGGCCGGTCGGGACGCTGTTCGTCCCGGCGACCTGATCATGGCCAACGTCGACCTGGCCATGGGCAACGACATCACCGCGCCGGTGGCCATCCGGCGGTTCCGGGAGCTGGGTGTCGACCGGGTGTGGGATCCGTCGCGGGTGGCCCTGGTGCCGTCGCACTTCGTCCCTGCCAAGGACATCGCGTCCGCGGGCCTGGCCACCGCGATGCGCGACTTCGCCCGGGAGCAGGACATCGAGCACTTCTTCGAGCTGGGGCGGGGAGGGATCGAGCACATCCTTCTGCCCGAGCAGGCCCTGTCGCTCCCGGGGATGGTGATCATCGGCGCCGACTCCCACTCGTGCACCTACGGGGGGCTGGGGTGCTTCTCCACCGGGGTCGGCTCCACGGACCTCGCCGCGGTGCTGGCCACCGGGCAGATCTGGCTCCGGGTCCCGGAGTCCGTGAAGTTCGTGTACACGGGCGTGCCGGGACCGTGGATCGTGGGCAAGGACCTGATCCTCGCAGTGATCGCCCGGATCGGTGACGACGGGGCTTCGTACCAGGCCATGGAGCACACCGGCCCCGCGCTCCAGCACCTGTCGGTGGAGTCCCGGCTCACGCTGACCAACATGGCAATCGAAGCCGGGGCCAAGTCCGGGATCCTCGCTCCCGACGATGTCACTCTCGCCTACGTCCGGGAGCGGCAGGCCATCACCGGTCGGCATCGAGACTTCCACGTGGACGCTTCGGATCCCGACGCGGAGTACGCCGGGGAGCACCACGTCGACGTGAGCGAGCTGGAGCCTCAGGTGGCCCTGCCCTCGCTCCCGTCCCTGTCGAAGCCGGTATCGGAGGTGGACCCGGTCGCCGTGGACCAGGTGTTCATCGGCTCGTGCACCAACGCCCGGGTCGAGGATCTCCGGATCGCCGCGCACATCCTGCGGGGGAGGAAGGCGGCTCCATCCGTTCGCCTGATGGTCGTCCCGGCCACGCAAGAGGTGTGGATGCGGGCCAACGAGGAGGGCCTCCTCCAGGTGTTCGCGGAGGCCGGTGCCACGGTGTCCACGCCCACCTGCGGGGCGTGCCTCGGCGGGCACATGGGGGTCCTGGGGCCCGGCGAGGTGTGCGTCTCAACGTCGAACCGGAACTACAAGGGCCGGATGGGTCACCGGGAGGCCCAGGTGTACCTGACCAACCCCGCGGTTGCCGCGGCCACCGCGGTGGCCGGGCGGATCGTCCATCCCGAGGAGCTCGGTGTGGAGCCGCCCCCGTTCCTCCTCGAGCGAGTGCCGACGTGAGCGACTTCCGGTTCGAGGGGCTCGGCCACGTGTACGGCGACAACGTGGATACCGACGTGATCATCCCGGCGCGGTACCTGACCGTCTCGGAGCCGGGAGAGCTGGCCAAGTTCTGCCTGGAGGACCTGGACCCCGGGTTCGTGGGCCGGGTCAAGGCGGGCGACCTGATCGTGGCGGGAAAGAACTTCGGCTCGGGCTCGTCCCGGGAGCACGCCCCGCTGGCCATCAAGGGCTCGGGCGTGTCGTGCGTGGTGGCCGCCTCGTTCGCCCGGATCTTCTTCCGCAACGCCATCAACGTGGGACTGCCCATCGTGGAGTGCCCCGGGGTCGCGGACGGCGCAGAGACCGGGGACACCTTCCGCGTGGACCTCGAGTCGGGCGAGGTGGAGAACGTGACCCGAGGAACTCGTCTGGAAGCCACGCCGCTGCCGGAGTTCATGCAGGACATCCTGCGATCGGGCGGGCTGATGCCGTGGGTCAAGCGACAGCTCGGCGAAGGCGGCGGGGTCCGGGTCGGCGTGGCCCACAACGAGCCGGTCCAGGCGGACTGGAGGCTGGACTGACCACCTATCGCCTCGGGGTGATCCCCGGCGACGGCGTGGGGCCCGAGGTGGTGACCGAGGGCCTGAAAGTGCTGGACGCCGTGGCCGATGGGTTCGACTACCGGGCCACGACCTACGACTGGGGAGGGGAGCGCTACCTGCGAACCGGCGAGACGCTTCCGGACGGCGCGATCGAGGAGCTCCGCAAGCTCGACGCGATCTACCTCGGAGCGGTGGGGCACCCCGACGTTCCGCCCGGACCGCTGGAGCGCGGCCTTCTGCTCAAGATCCGGTTCGAGCTCGACCAGTACGTGAACCTCCGCCCCATTCGCTTGTACCCGGGAGTGACGACGGTGTTCCGCGACCGCCAGCCGGACGACATCGACCTCGTGGTGGTCCGGGAGAACGTGGAGGGTCTGTACGCGGGCGCCGGCGGCTTCCACGGGCGAGGGACGCCGCAGGAGGTCGCCGTCCAGGAGAGCATCAACACCCGCCCCGGTGTGGAGCGGGTGATCCGGTACGCCTTCCGTCTGGCCGAGGAACGCCGCAGGCACGTGACCCTGGTGCACAAGACCAATGTCCTGAACTACGCCGGTGACCTGTGGCAGCGGACCTTCGACGAGGTCGCCGCGGACCATCCCGACGTCGAGACAGGGTTCTCCAACGTCGACGCGTTCTGCGTCCTGCTGCTCGAGGACCCTGGGCGATTCGACGTGGTGGTCACCGAGAACCTGTTCGGCGACATCGTCACCGACGTCGGCGCGGTGCTCCAGGGCGGGATGGGCGTGGCCGCGGGAGCGAACCTCAACCCGGAGGGCGTGTCGATGTTCGAACCGATCCACGGCACGGCCCCTCAGCTGACCGGCACTGCGAAGGCCAATCCGATCGCCGCCATCGCCGCGGTCGGCATGATGCTGCAACACCTCCGGCAGCCCGGGGCCGCCGCTCGAGTGGAGGCGGGGATCGGGCTGGCCGTGTCGAAGATGTCGTCGCAGCTTGCGGGAGAGATGGGCTTCACCACCTCCGAGGTGGGCGACCTGGTGGTCGAAGGAGCCCTCGGTGCCTGAGCTCTACGACACCACGCTCCGGGACGGCGCCCAGATGGTGGGGCTGTCGTTCTCCGTCGAGGACAAGCTCAAGGTCCTCCACGCGCTCGATGGGCTGGGCGTTCCCTTTGTGGAAGGCGGATGGCCGGGAGCCAACCCCAAGGACACCGAGTTCTTCCGGGTGGCTCGGTCCGAGCCGCTTCGCCACGCCACCCTCGCAGCGTTCGGCTCCTGCCGGCGGCCGGGTGAGCGGGCCAAGGACAGCCCGGTCCTTCGCGACCTCCTGGATGCGGAGACCGAGGTGGTCACCCTGGTCGGCAAGACCTGGGACGCGCACGTCACCGACACTCTTCGAGCCCCGCTCGAAGAGGGGCTGCGGATGATCGAGGACTCGATCCGCTTCCTGGTAGGCGAAGGCCGCCGCGTATTCTTCGACGCTGAGCACTTCTTCGACGGCCACCGGGGGAATGCTGGATACGCGGTGGACTGCCTGCGGATCGCGGAGGAGGCCGGGGCGGAGCGCCTGGTCCTTTGCGACACCAACGGCGGCACGCTTCCCTCGGAGATCGCGGCGGTCGTGGGGGAGTGCGCCACGGCCGTCGGCGCACCTCTGGGGATCCACTGCCACGATGACGCTGGGTGCGCCGTCGCTGCATCCATCGCGGCGGTGGAAGCCGGGGTGCACCAGGTGCAGGGCACGGTCAACGGATACGGCGAACGATGCGGGAACGCCAACCTGGTGACCATCGCCGCCAACCTCGAGCTGAAGATGGACCGGCCGATGCTCACTCCGGGTTCCCTGTCTCGACTTGCGGAGGTCTCCCGGTTCGTGGCCGAGGTGGCCAACCTGCCGCCCGATCCGCACCAGCCGTACGTGGGACGCGCTGCCTTTGCTCACAAAGCCGGGCTCCACGCGTCGGGCCTGTCTCGACGCCCGGGTGCCTACGAGCATGTCCCGCCCGCCGCGGTCGGCAATGAGCCCCACACCGTGGTGTCTGAGCTCGGAGGCCGGGCGTCGCTGCTTCGCAAGGCCGGCGAGCTGGGGGTCGAGTTGACCGGCGTCGAGGAGACCCTCGCTCGGGTCAAGGACCGCGAAGGGCAGGGATACACGTACGAGGCCGCGGACGCCTCGCTGGAGCTGCTCCTGCGCAACGGCGATGGGACGGTTCCACGGTTCTTCGCCCTCGAGTCGTTCCGCGTGGTGATGGACAAGCGAGAAGGAGAGGAGACCGCCGCCGAGGCCACCGTCAAGGTTCGTGCCGGCGACCGGCGCGACATCGTCACGGCGGAGGGCCGTGGACCGGTGGGCGCACTCGACAACGCCATCCGCTTGGCCCTGGGTGGCGTGTATCCGGAGCTCGCGGAGATCTCCCTGACCGACTACCGCGTCCGGGTCTTGGACCCCGGCGAGGGGACGCAGGCCCAAGTCCGAGTCCTCATCGAGTCCTCGGACGGAGAGAAGGAGTGGTCCACCGTGGGGGTCTCGGACAACATCATCGAGGCGTCGTGGGAAGCGTTGGCAGAGAGCCTGGTGTACGGCCTGCTCCACCCCCGGGCCCGCGCCGAGGAGATCGCCGGATGAGTGTTCATCCGCTTCCCACCCGCACACCCCGAGTCGCGTACCAGGGGGAGCCGGGAGCGTTCAGCGAGGACGCCGTGGCCCGGCTGTTCCCCGACGCGGAGACCGAGCCGCTCCCCACGGTCCGAGCGGTGTTCGAGCGGGTGGAGATCGGGGGAGCCGACCACGGTGTGGTTCCGTTAGAGAACTCCCAGGCTGGCTCGATCAACGAGACCTACGACCTCCTGGTTCGTCACGGGCTGCGGATCCTGGGCGAGGCCATCATCCGCGTGGAGCACGCGCTTCTCGGAGTGAAGGGCGCTGCGATCGGAGACATCAAGAAGGTGTATTCACATCCCCAGGCCCTGGCGCAGTGCGAGGAGTTCCTGGTCGACCTGGAGGCGGAGATCGTTCCGCACCAGGACACAGCCGGAGCGGCCCGGATGGTGGCGGAAGCTGGGGACTCCTCCCAAGCCGCGGTGGCGGGCCGCCGAGCAGGGGAGCTCTATGGGCTGGAGGTCCTGGCCGAGGGGATCCAGACCAACCCCGAGAACTTCACCAAGTTCGCGGTGATCGGGTCGGGAGCGCCGGTGGGCACGCCGGACAAGACGTCGATCGTGTTCGCGGTGGCCGATGTGCCGGGGTCGCTGCACCGATGCCTGGCTGGGTTCGCAGGGGAGGGGATCAACCTCATCAAGCTGGAGTCCCGCCCTCGCGGCGGCCGCCCCTGGCGGTACTGGATCTACCTGGACTTCGAGGCCGGCGCTGAAGAAGAGCGATCCCGCCAGGCGCTCGACGAACTGTCGAAGCACACCAGCTTCATCCGGATCCTGGGCTCATACCCCGCCTGGCACGATTAGGCTCAGTTGGATGGACTAGAGCCCGACCCGTTTAGGACTCCGTGGTGCGACGGGAACTGACGCGATGAAAGCATCTCCTCCGCAAAACGTGATCCGGGAATCGCGTGACCGTCCTCTAGCTCAAGCTCCAGTCGATGACCTCTTGGCCTGATTCACCGAGCGCTTCGTTCGCCTGACTGAAGGGGTGGCTTCCGAGGAAGGGAGGGCTGCCGCGGCATGGCCTGCGGGCGGACTGGGGCGAGGGGTGCGACGAGCAGATGATCGTGTGCCGAGGCTCATCGATGAGCGCCGCCTTCCTCTGAGCGTAACCACCCCAAAGCATGAATACGACCCGAGTGGGCTTGTCGTTTAGGACCTTGATGATCTGGTTCGTGAATCTCTCCCATCCCATGCGCAGGTGCGACCGGGCCTTCCCTTCGCGCACCGTGAGGATCGTGTTGAGGAGAAGCACTCCCTGGTCCGCCCACGCTTCGAGGCTCCCGTGATCGGGGATCCTTGCACGGGGCTGGTCGACTTGCAGCTCCGCACGGATGTTCCTGAGGGACGGAGGTATCGGAAGGCCCGGGCGGACGGAGAAGCACAAGCCGTGCGCCTGGCTCTTGCCGTGGTACGGGTCTTGGCCGACAATCACCACCCTCGTCCGATGGCACGGCGTGCGTTCCAGTGCTCTGTAAACCTCCTCTTCTGGCGGTAGACTTTGAAGCCCTGGTCACGTTCGTCATCGACGCCCCTCTGAATTTCTCGCAGCTCCTCGGCGAATTCGCGCTTGAGTTGTTCCCAGTCGCAATCACCCATCATTCAAATCACGCTCGCCGATCAGTTCGGCAGCCGCCCTTTGGGAAGTCGGGCTCCCGTTAGAAAGCGCACTTGGCTGAGGCCAGCACCCTTGGTGTCGGCCGAGAACTAGCCGACGAGTTCGTTCCAGGCCGTGTACTCGTCCAGCTCGCCGCGGACTGCGGCGTTGAAGGCGTCCTGAAGCTCCTTGGTGATCGGGCCCCGACCGTTGTTGCCCAGCGGCCTGCCGTCCACGTCGCGGACGGGGACCACCTCGGCGGCGGTGCCGCACATGAACGCCTCGTCGGCGGTGTACAGGTCTGACCGGACCAGGTTCCGCTGCTTGACCTCGTACCCGCGATCCCGAGCGATCCGCATCACCGTATCCCTGGTGATTCCCAAGAGGATCCCTGCGGCTTCCGGCGGAGTCATCAGCACCCCGTCGCGGATCACAAACAGGTTCTCACCCGATCCATCGGCGATGTGGCCCAGCGGCGAGAGCATGACGGCCTCGTCGTAGCCGGCCTCGATGGCCTCCGCCTTGGCCAGCGCCGAGTTGATGTACTGCCCGGTGGCCTTGGCCGCCGGAGGCACGATGTTGGGATCGTGTCGGCGCCACGACGAGATCTTCACCCGGACGCCCACTTCGCACGACTCCTCGCCGAGGTAGGCACCCCACGGCCATGCGGCGATGGTCACTTTGGCCGGGGTGGGGAACAGGTTGACCCCCATCTCCCCGTAGCCCTGGTAGGCCAGTGGTCGGATGTAGCACTCATTCAGTTCGTTGGCCCGGATCGTCTCCATGATTGCGGCGTGCAGCTCGTCGAGCGAGTAGGGGATGGTCACCTTGTAGATCGCCGCGGAGCGGAACAGACGGCGGAGGTGATCGGTGACGCGGAACACCGCGGGGCCCTTGGGGGTCTCGTAACACCGGATCCCCTCGAACACCCCGGTCCCGTACTGCACCACGTGGCTGAGCACGTGGATCTTGGCGTCTTCCCAGGGGATCAGGTCCCCATCCATCCAGATCTTCTGGGCGGGAGTGATGGGCACTGGGCTCCTCTCTATCCAGCGAAGATTAGCGCGTCTCGTCCGTCGGCGGCGAGCGGTCCTCGGGATTGAGGTCCTCCAGCGATCGGCGGGCCGTTTCCGGGTACTTGGCCATCACCAGCACCGCCAGGGCCAGCGGTCCGATAGCCAGCGGGGCGATGGCGGGGCCGAAGCTCCCCGTGGCGTCGGCCACGGTCCCGGCAACCAGCAGGCCGGTGGCGCTTCCCACCAGCCCGGCCAGCGCCAGGATCCCGCCGGCCCGTCCTCGCAGCGACGTCGGGAACAGCTCTGCCCCGTACACCCCCAGCGCCGGCAGCGACGCCGCTCCCACGATGGCTCCCACCGTGTTCATCACCCACATCAATGGACCGGCGACCAGGAACAGGATGGCATGGGCGATCGCGTACCCCGCCACGGCGATGGCCCCGACGGGACGCCGTCCCCGGGTGTCCGCTAGCCGCCCCCCGATGATCACCCCCAGCGCGCCGGGAGTCCCGGTGACCAGGGTGAATACCGAGATGCCCAGGGCCGAGAACCCTCGCTCCACGTCGAGGTACCGGTTCTGGAAGAACCCCGCCGGGGCGGCCATGAGGTTGAACAGGAACGCGGACCAGGCCAGCAGCCACAAGCGTCTTCCGTGGCCGGGAAGCCGGGCCCGAGCCGGAGCGGCGGCGAACCGCCGGGTCTCCGGGAGCACTCGACGGAGGCTCCACACCGCCGGGAGTGCCGCCAGCGGCAGGACGTACAGGATCCGCCACGCCCGCTCGCCCAGGTCGGCCAGGGGGAGGGCGGCCACCGACACGCCCGCGCCGAAAGCAGCCGCGAGCCCCAGGGCACTGACGGCGTAGGTCCGGGATCCAGGAGGCATCTCCTCGGCGGCGGCGATCGACGCGCAGATCAGCAGGGCCACCCCCAGCGGCCGGGCCACCGCCTGGGTCGCCGTGAGCCAGCCAAGCGAAGGGGCCAGGGCTCCCGCCGCCGTGAGCACGCATCCAACTGCCGCGGCGCCAAGGATCACCCGGCGGCGTCCGAGCCGGTCGGCCGCGGCTACCGTTGCCACCAACGCGACCGCGCCGCCGAACCGGATCACCACCCCCGCGACCGCCTGAGAGCCCGACCCTTCGCCGAACTCCGCGCCGGCGAACGTGATCGAGGTGGTCAGCAGGCCGGTGAGATAGCCGCCGATCGCCGAGGCCACCGCCAGCGCCCCCAGCGCCGTGGCCCCTCTGGCATCGACCCGCTGTGGCGGCGCCCACCAAGGAGTCTTACCGTCCGGCCGGTCCTCTCGAGCCATGGCCCGGCGAAACGGGATGGCGAACAACCACCCGACGTAGGCAACAGCAAGCCGGTACTCGACGGTCTGGGTCACCCGGGCGGTGCCGTCGCCGAGATCCTCGACCCGGACGCTGCGTTCGTATGCATGCACCGGCCCGTCGGCGGCTTCGAACCGTCCGTCGCCCACGGGCCGCTCGGCCACCAGGCCGTGGCGCGGCTCGAGGAATCGATTGACGTGCTCTTGGGGGACGACCTCGGCGGTCACCACCCGGGTCACGGTGGGATCAGAAGATGTGGGGACACCACGGCGCGATGTCCGGGGCGAACATGGCGTCCGCCCGGCGGATCGCGCCGGCCTTCCCTTCCACGACCCGTCCGGCCCGGGCCATCTCCCGGAATGACGCGGCGCCGAGGTACGTCCCGGCCAGGTCCGACACCTCGAGCACCAGGTCCGGGTCCCCGGCGCCCCGGGTGCAGGAGGCCCCCTCGGGTCCTCCTTCCAGGTCCCAGGTTCCCTCGTTCCACGGACAGAACTCGTCGCGGATCTCCAGCCTCACATGGTCGTCCACGGCGTACCGGCGAGCCTCTAGAGCCGTCCCCACGTCGATCAGGCGGAGCCACGTGCCGTCGCGGATCCCGAGGGTGAAGGCCCGTGGCTCGGCCAGCATGTGGAGGAGCGGCTCGTCCATCGGGCGCTTGAAGCCCTTGATCCGCCCGATCAGGTCCACGTCGAAGCAGAATCGCCACAGGTCCGCGTACGCGCCCGCCGTCGCGGAGACCAGTTCCTCGACCTCGAGCATCCCCTCGGACACCCCGTTGATCGAGGACCAGTCGTGCTTGACGCGGTACACCACGTAGCCGTCCGGCCCGTCCGGACCCTCGTGGAGGGCGAAGAAGTAGGAGCTGGCACCTTCGCGATCCTCGGGGTTGTCGTGGAACCGCAGGTCCCACCAGGGGGACGAACGATCCAGCATCCCCGGCTGCACGGCCCGGACCCGGTCGTACACGGAGGGGAAGGCCTTGAACGCATCGTTCCGTTCGATCAGTCGAACCCGGCCGGCCGGCTCGTGGGGACGGAGGAACGTGGTCCGATTCCGCTTGATGTCGAACGCTGCGGCCGGCGCGCCCGCCCCGTAGCCGAACCGCTGGTAAATGGCCGCCTCGGAGGCCCACAGGTACGCGGTGGGGTGACCCTCCTCGTGGAGCTCGTCGATCTGGTGCCGGAGGATCCCCCTCATCACCCCACGCCGCCGATGGGTGGGCAGCACGGCCACCGTGGTGATCCCAGCCGTGCCCACGACGCCACCGGGCGTGGTCAGGTCGAACGCGACGGCGCTGGAACAGCCCACCACCTCGCCGGCG
This sequence comes from Actinomycetota bacterium, assembly GCA_036833435.1. Lineage (GTDB taxonomy): Bacteria > Actinomycetota > UBA4738 > UBA4738 > CALAEC01 > DAITPV01. The sequence goes on from DAITPV010000033.1 coordinate 11,007, forward strand.
TCATAGCCACCCCACGTCCGGCCGGTGTCGAAGATGAGCCGGACCTCCTCGTGGTCGCTGGGCGCGGGGTCCTCGCCGAACGCCCCTCCGAGCATGCGCATGAGGGCGTCGAACTCGCTGGCATCGACCGGTCGGAACTCCATGGCCCTGCGAGTGTACCGGCCGGGAGATACTTCACACGTGTCCCCGGTGATCCGCAGACTCTCGGTGCTCCTGGTGGCTGGTGTGGTGGCCTCGGCGGCGGTGCCGGCGGCCTCACAGGTGTCCTCGGATCCGTACGAGGAGATCCAGGAACTCCTCGCTCGCCGGTCGGAGGCCATGCTGGCCGGAGACGAAGTGGCCTTCATGGCCACCGTGGATCGCGGGGACCCCGAGTTCGTGAAGCGCCAGCGTCTCCTGATCCAGGGCTTCCGGCTGATCGGCCTGGATAGCTACCGTCTGGACCTCACGTTCGAGTACTGGCCAGAGCTGACCACCGACACGGAGTTCGAGAAGTACGGAGAGGAAGCACAGCCGCACGTCCTCCATGTCGAGGAGCGGTACCGGCTGGCCGGCTACGATCGCCAGCCGGCCCTCGAGGACCTGTTCCTCACGTTCGTGAAACGGGACGGGGAGTGGCTGGTGGCCTCGGACACCGACCTCGACGACCTGCGGATGCTCTCCGGGCGCAAGCTCTGGGAGTTCGGGCCGGTGGTGGTCCACGAGAGCGAGCACTTCCTGTACGTCTCCCCGCCGAGGCTTGGCCCGCGCTCGGACTTCATCCTGGGGGCGGCGGAGCGGGCCCTCGATACGCTCGACGAGGAGTGGCCGGAGGAGTGGTCACGCCGCGTCCCCATCTTCGTCCCGGAGACCACCGCGCAGCTCGACCGGATCCTCCAGGCCACCTTCGACCTCGACGTGTTCGTGGCGTTCGCGTACTCGGGGGTGGAGCGGGCCCGGGACTGGGACCTGGTGGGCCACCGGGTCATCCTCAACTGGCCAAACTTCTCGGCGAACTCCGAGGAGTACCAGCAGACCATCATGGTCCACGAGCTCCTCCACGTGGCCACCCGGGAGGTGAGCGGCCCACACACCTCGGTGTTCGTGGACGAGGGGATCGCCGAGCTGGTCTCCGACGACACCGACACGTACGAGATCACCGCCGACCTGGCGGCGGGGCGGTTCGACCGCACCTTGCCCCGTGACTACGAGTTCATCACGGGGGAGCAGTCGGACATCATCCAGTCCTACCAGGAGTCCTACACGGCGATGCGGTACG
>DAITPV010000034.1:0-12229 GCA_036833435.1 Actinomycetota bacterium
GGCCACTGCGGAGGCGTCGCTCGACCGCGTTGACCGCGCCGATCAGCGGAAGGGTCACCGCCAGGTACCCTGCCGCCGCCGCCACGAAGAACGTGGCGTTCGCCGACGACGAGTAGCCCTCACGCGCCCACGTGTACAGCTCGTAGTTCTCGGCCAGGAGCCCCAGGACCACCACCAGCGAGGTGTCCTTGATGAGGATGACGAACTCGTTGAGAAGTGGAGGGATGACCCGCCGGAAGGCCTGCGGGATGATCGCGTTCCGCATCGCCTGGGGATACGACATCCCCAGGGACCTGGCGGCCTCGAGCTGGCCCCGCTCGATCGACTGGATCCCCGCCCGGAACACCTCGGCCGCGTAGGCGGCGGTGTTGAGAACGAACACCAGGATCGCCGCGGTGAACGCCGAGAACCGGATCCCCAGCCCGAACGCGACCCCGAAGTAGACCACCGACAGCTGCCAGATGAGTGGAGTTCCCCGGAAGAAGTTCACGTACGCGCGGGCGGGAGCCCGGACCACCGGTCGCGCCGACAGCAGTAGGACGGCCAGCAGCAGCCCGAGGATCACCCCGCCGGCTTCTCCGGCGAACGCCAGGATCACGGTGTTGACCGCCGAACGGAGGAACGTGGATCCGTACCCGCTGAGCACCTCGAAGTTGAGGAACGAGCGAAAGAACGGTTCCGGATCCCCAAAGGTCTGGAACGCCAGGACCATGAGCCCCAGGCCGACGGCCTGTACCCCCAGGACCGCTCCGGCGATGGCTCGCTCCCTGGAGCGCTTGGTGGGCATCCGGCGGTATCGCGCGGTCCCCGCCAGGGTGGCCAGCGCCCCCAGGGAGGTGCCGAGGATCAGCAGCGCCCGGGTCGTCGCGCCCAGGAATCCCTCGAGGAGCTGCTGGTACGGGGTCACCCCATGGATCAGGAGGGTGACGGGGACACCCACGACGATCACCGCCAGGGCGACGGCCCCGACCACCAGCGTGAGCGAGGCGAACCCGGCCAGACGGCGGTCGGCGCCCGCCTCCACCACGTCGATCTGGACGGGCGGAGGCGTGGTCGTGGTGCTCATCCGCAGCCCCCCTCAGGGTCTCCGGCGCCGCGATGGCCCCGGCCCACGGGTGCGCGCTCGTTCCCTATGCCGAGGCCTGGTACTCGGGTGGCACCTCGACCCCGGGGAAGTACCGCTCGAAGATCTCCGTGTAAGTCCCGTCGGCCACGATCTCGGCGAACGCCCCGTTCACCGCTTCGGTCAGCCCTGGATTGTCCTTGGAGAACGCGAAGCCGTAGTGCTCATCGGTGTCGATGGCCGCCGCGATGAGGATCTGGCCCGGGAAGTCCTTGAGGATCTCCGCGGACGCTGGCTCATCGTTGACCACGGCGTCGACGTTGCCCGCTTCGAGGTCACGGAACGCGTCGGGAGCGTTGGTGAACGTCTTGATCTGGGCGCCCTGGGATTCCAGGTTCTCCACCGCGTACGCCTTTCCGGTGGTCCCTCGCTGCACGCCCACGATGTGGCCCTCGCCGATGTCCGCCTCCGTGACGATGCCGGAGCCCTCCTGGACGACCAGGGCCTGCCGGGAGTTGTAATAGGGGTCGGAGAAGTCCACGGTCTGCTGCCGCTCCTCCGTGATCGTGGAGGCCGCGGCGACCATGTCGAACTGTCCGGCGTCCACCGCGGTGAAGATGGTGTCGAAGTCGGCCCGGACCCACTCCACCGTGAGGCCCAGTCGCCCGGCGATCTCCTCGGAGAGATCGACGTCGAAGCCGACCTGGTCGCCGGCCTCCACGGACTCGAACGGCGGGTAGTCCAGGCAGGACCCCACCGTCAGGATCCCCTCCTGGATCGTGGTGAACTCCGCTGCTGCCGGGCTGGGGCTGGTCCCTCCCCCTCCTCCGCCGCCCCCGGCAGGGGTCTCCTCGGCGCAAGCTCCACTGAGCAGGGCCAGAGCGAGCACGATCGCGAGCAGTACCGGCGTTCTCCGTGTGGTCACCGATCCCCTCCTCTGCTTCTCATGGGGTCATGCTACTTCGCCCGATTGTCCATCGTCCGGCCCCTAGTCCTCGCCCAGGTACGCCTTCCGCACCTGCTCGTTGCCCAGGAGAGCCTTGGACGAATCGGACAGGACGATCTCCCCCGACTCGATGACGTATCCCCGGTCGGCAAGCTGCAGGGCCACCTGGGCGTTCTGCTCGACCAGGAGGATCGTGGTCCCCTGCTGGTGGATCTCCCCCAGGAGCGTGTAGATCCGCTCCACCAGGAGCGGGGCCAGGCCCAGTGATGGCTCGTCGAGCATGAGGACCACCGGCCGGGCCATCAGGGCCCTGCCGATGGCCAGCATCTGCTGCTCGCCGCCGGACAGCGTGCCGCCGGCCTGGCGCTCCCGTTCCTTGAGCACCGGGAACAGCCCGAAGACCCGCTCGTAATCCTCGGTGACCGCCTTGTGGTCCCGGCGTCCGTAGGCGCCCATCGACAGGTTCTCCCGAACGCTCATCCGCGCGAAGATGTGCCGGCCCTCGGGAGACTGGCAGATGCCCAGGGTCACGATCTCGTCCGGACGAAGGTCGTCGATTCGCTCGCCCCGGAAGAACACCGCGCCCTCGGCAAGCCGCTTGAGGCCGGAGATGGTCTTCAGCGTGGTGGTCTTCCCCGCGCCGTTCCCCCCGATAAGGGTGACTACCTCGCCATCCACCACGTTCAAGGAGATGCCCCTCACCGCTTCGATCCCCCCGTAGCGGACGACGACGTCCTTCAGCTCAAGAAGTGACTCGGGCATCTTCCTCGCCACCTCCTGCCGCACCTCGTCCCAGGTACGCCTCGATGACCCGGGGGTTGCGCTGGACCTCCTGAGGCACGCCGTCGGCGATCTTCTCCCCGTAGTCCAGCACGGCGACCTTGTCGGAGATCCCCATGACCACCTTCATGTCGTGCTCGATGATCAGGATGGTGATGCCCTGATCGCGGACCTTGGCGATGAGCTGCATGAGCTTGGCCTTCTCGGTGGGGTTCATGCCGGCGGCCGGCTCGTCGAGGAGCAACAGACGGGGCCTGGTGGCCAGAGCCCGGGCGATCTCCACCCGCCGCTGGTCTCCGTAGGACAGGTTCGACGATACCTCGTTGGCGTACCGGTGGATCCCCACGAACTCGAGGAGCTCCTCGGCTCGCTCCTGGCCGTCGCGCTCCTCTCGTTTCATGACCGGGGTGCGAAAGATGGCCCGCAGGACCCCCTGCCGGTGGTGGGCGTCGGTCCCCACGATGACGTTCTCCAGAGAGGTCATGTTCTGGAACAGCCGGATGTTCTGGAACGTTCGCCCGATCCCTCGCTGGGTGATCTCGTGAGGCTTGAGGCTCCGGACGTACAGGCCGGCTACCTTCTTCAGCAGGACCTCTTGACCGTCGAACAGGATGGAGCCGGTCGTCGGCGGGAAGATCCCGGTCACCAGGTTGAAGAAGGTGGTCTTGCCGGCCCCGTTGGGGCCGATCAGCCCCTGGATCTGTCCTTCCTGGATCGTGAGGTCGATGTCCTTCAGCGCGGTCAGGCCGCCGAACCGCTTGGTCACCTTTCTGGCCTCAAGCATCGGGGGCATGGCTATCCCCCCGTCCCGGCGTGCTCAGCCTCGAACAGCTGCTCCTCGACCACCGCGCCCTTCAGCTCGGCCTTCCTCCGCTTGGAAGGCAGGAGGCCCTGGGGACGGAAGATCATGATCACGACCAGGGCCACCCCGAACACGAACACCCGGTACTCGTTGAACTCCCGGAAGATCTCGGGAAGGATGATGATGACCGCCGCCCCCAGGATCGAGCCGGCGATGGAGCCCATCCCCCCGACCACCACCATGAGCAGGATGAAGATCGAGTTCAGGATGTCGAAGGTCGGCGGGTTGATGAAGTTGGCCTGCTCCGCGTAGATCACCCCGCCCACCCCCGCAGTGCTGGCCCCGATGACGAACGCGGCCAGCTTCATCTTCACCACCGGCACGCCCATCGACGCGGCGGCGACCTCGTCCTCCCGGACCGCCACCCACGCCCGGCCGATCCGCGAGTTGTCCAGCATCCGGATGGCGAACACCCATACCACCACGAAGAACAACAGCAGCCAGTAGTACTTCACATCGATCAGTGTTCCCCACACGATGTTGACGCCCCCGATATGGATCTCGGGGTGCGGGATCGAGGAGATCCCTCGAGGCCCGACGGTGAGGTCCGCGAAGTTGTTGGCGCTGATCCGGATGATCTCGCCGAACCCCAGGGTCACGATGGCCAGGTAATCCCCCCGAAGCCGGAGGGTCGGGGAACCCAAGATGATCCCCGCGAGCACCGCCACCCCCAGGGCCGCCAGGAGGATCAGCCACATCCACGGCTCCCAGACCGGCTTGTCCTCGAACGTCACCAGGTCGGCCCGGAGCTCTTTCGTGTAGGTGGCCGCACCGGTGAGGATGGCGGCGGTGTACGAACCGATGGCCCAGAACGCCACGTACCCCAGGTCGAGCAGGCCGGCGAACCCCACCACCACGTTCAGGCCCAGGGCGAACAGGGCGAACAACGCCAGTCTGGCCAGCGTCCCTCCGCTGGTGGCAGCGGCCACCCAGTCGGGGACCTCGAACCAGTCGTCGATGAACGGCAGGATCGAGAACAGCCCGATGACCACCACCGCCGTGAGCGGGGTGACGATCCGGCGCCGCGGTTCGACCCACGTGGCGACAGGCGCTCGGACGTTCTTGGAGTATCCCTTCCGCACCGGCTGAAAGGCCTTGCGGATCCGGCTCGACACCCCCAGGAGCCGGTTGAGGGCCGGGAGGAGGATCAGGGCAGCGATGATCGAACCGAAGATCGGCGCGTCGTACAGGACCAGGGTCCCGAACGATCCCGCAGCCGCCAACGCCGCCAGCGCCGTCCTGCCGCCCACATCCTTCACCGCTCCACCGAGGATCCCGGCCGCCACGCCCGCCCCGATCATGGGGGCCAGCTGGATGAGGTCCTCGTTGTCGATCAGGCTCCCGAAGAGCCACAGCGACCCGGCCGCAACCACGACCGCCGCCGCCGCCCACACGGCCCGATTCCCCACCGAAGGACGATGCAGAGCACGAGACAGCGATTCCGGAGCGTGCTCGGCGACCCGGACCTCCTTCCGTCCCTCGCCGCCCCCCGGGCCCTCGGTCACCTAGGCCCCCGTCCGTTCACCGAACAGGCCGGTGGGCCGGAACATCAGCACCGTCACCAGGACGATGAACGCGAACGCATCCTTCCACTGGGCCCCGATGGCCGCGGAGCCGTAGGCCTCAACGAGGCCGAGGAGCAGGCCCCCGACCATGGCGCCGCGGATGTTCCCGATGCCCCCCAGTACCGCGGCGGTGAACGCCTTGATCCCCGGGAGGAACCCGATGTTCCACCGCGAGGTGTGGAAGAACACTCCCCACAACGTCCCGGCGGCCCCGGCCATCAGCCCGCCGATGAGGAACGTGTACATGACCATGCGGTCGATGTTCACGCCCATGAGGGATGCCGTCTCGGCATCCTGAGCCACCGCCCGGATCCCCCGGCCCACTCGGGTATATCGAACGAACCGATCCAGGATCACCATCATCAGGATGGCCACCACGAACACCAGGATCCGAGTGTTCTGGATCGGCGTGTCGAAGATGGTGAACGCGGTCTCCGACTCCATGACGACGGGGACGGCCTGCGGGTTGGCACCCAGGATGTCGGGCAGGCGAAGATCGAAGAGGTAGTGGTTCCCGTCCATCAGGTTGAACGCGTAGCTGATGGCGAACGACGCTCCGATGGCGCTGATCAGGAACGCCAGCCGCGGGGAACCTCGCTTCCGGAGGGGCCGGTAGGCCACTCGCTCCAGGGCAACGGCCGTGAACCCCGAGGCCAGCATGGCGGGGATCAGGGCTCCCAGGATCACCACGACCAGGGCGAAGCCCTCCTGCGGCTCGGTGATGTTGAACCAGTCTCGGAACGCGTACAGCGTGACGACCGTTCCGATCATGAACACTTCGGAATGCGCGAAGTTGATCAGCTGAAGAACGCCGTAGACCATGGTGTAGCCGAGCGCGATCATGGCGTAGATCGCTCCGAGCGTGAGCCCGTTCCGAGTCTGGGCCCAGAACTGCTCCTGGATGGCGAAGTAGGTGACGAGCAGGAGGCCGCCGATCGCAGCAATCCCCAGTCCGGTCAGGACGGGGCGGGGGATCGTCGTCCTGCGCATCGCCTCCGCGGTCGCCATTGCCCACCTCTCGGGAGGAACGGGTCCGTAGTCTAGGGAGCGACAGGGGGGGTGGGCAATGAGCCCACCCCCCTTTGTGCCGCTACTCGTTGATGCCTAGCCCAGCACCTCCGTGGCGACGCCCAGACCGGTGACCTGTCCCGGCGAGGCCTCGTAGAAGAAGATGAGCTCCAGAGGGTCATCCGCAACCAGTTCGTGGCTGGGTTGCTCGAAAGCGATCGTCTTGGCCACACCCTGGAACGGGTCGTCCGCGGTCTTGCTGTTGAGGTACTCCTGGATCCCCAGCCGGATGTCCTCGGGGGTCTCGGCGCCGCCATCGATCGCGGCTGCGATCCCCTCGCCGACCAGGTTGGCGGAGTCGTAACCCTCCGCGGCGTAGATCGGGACACCCGTCTCCCCGTACTCCTCCTCGTACTTGGCCAGGAAGTCAGCCGAGCCCTCGAGGTTGCACGGGCAGGTGAGGTGGACGTTCTCCAGGGCGTCCCCGGCCAGGTCGACCAGGGTCGAGGACACGGAGCCGTCACCCGAGATGATCGGGATGTCCAGTCCCGCGTCACGGGCCTGGGCCACGATCAACCCCGTCTGGGCGTCGTATCCACCGTAGTAGAGCGCGTCGGCCCCGGAGGCCTCGATGTCGCTGATCGTCGCGGAGTAGTCCTCCGTGGCGTCGATGCCTTCCGTGGAGGCTACTTTCGCGCCGCCCTCTTCGACCGTGTCTGCCACGATCTCGGCCAGACCCTGCCCATAGGTGGAGTTGTCGTGCAGCACGTACACGTTGGTCGCGCCCAGCACGTCGGTGATGTACTGGCCGGCCGGCGTGCCCTGCTGGATGTCATTGGCGATCGTGCGGTACCAGAAATCCCAGCCCTTCTCGCCGAGACCCGGGTTGGTCGCCGCCGACGTCACGAACGGGATCCCCGACTCGTTGTAGGTGTCGCCGGATGCCTCGGACTCGCCCGAGAACTGTGGACCGAGGACCGCCACGGTGTTCGGATCACTCACGGCCGTCTCGACCACCGGGGGCGCCTGCTCCGGGTCGCCCTGGGTGTCTGCCTGCTCCAGGGTGATCTCGGCCGGGAAGCTGTCGTCGGCGTTCATCTCGTCGACAGCGATCTGGGCCGCCTGGTACGAGTGGATCACCAGGTAGTTGAAGTCGCCGGTCAGCGCGCCCTGCATGTAAATGGTGACCGGGATCTTCTCGACGGCGCCGTCCTCTCCACCGCCGCCTCCGCCTCCGCCGCCACCTTCATCGGCGCAGGCCGCCGCCAGGAGCGCTACCACGCTCAGGACGGCCAGATATCGAGTCCACTTCCTCATGCCTACTCCTCCTTCTTCCTGTTCGGGAAACGTGCGCGTTACTGCGGGAAGGGATTCCCGTCCTTGACCCTCCCTCCTTTCTCCACCCATGGAGAATCCCGCCTCAGAAAGCATCAAATACCACATCTTGGGGGTGAAGTACCAGGGGAGCTGGGCTAGGCCTCCAGCTCGCCCTCCACGACCCTTCGCGCCACCTCCATCATCTTAAGGCGCCCGTCCATGGCGGCCTTCTGGAGGAATCGGAAGGCATCCGACTCCTTCATCGCGTACCGATCCATGAGAACTCCCTTGGCCCGGTCCACCATCTTTCGAGTCTCCAGCTGGTCGGCGAGGCTGGCGGCCTCCCTCTCCAGAGCCGCCAGCTCACTGTACCGGGCTACGGCCATCTCGATGGCCGGTACCACGTCTCCCTTCTGGAACGGTTTTACGAGGTAGCCCATGGCACCGGCTTGCGCCGCTCGCTCGACGAGCTCCTTCTGTCCGAACGCGGTAAGGATCAAGACCGGCGCGATCCGTTCTTCGGTGATCCGCTCCGCCGCCGACAGGCCGTCGAGTCCCGGCATCTTGATGTCCAGGACCACCAGGTCCGGCCGGAGGTCGCGGGCCAGCCGCACGGCCGCCTCACCGTCGCCCGCCTCGCCGACGACCTCGTAGCCTTCCTCTTCGAGCATCTCCTTGAGGTCGAGGCGGATCAGGGCCTCGTCCTCGGCGAGGACGACTCGGCGAGACATCAGCGCTGGGTGGCGGGGAGCCGTTCGGCCAGCCGCCGGTGCTCGGCCCGGAGGTTCTCGAGCGAGATCTCCAGGCGGCGAACCTCGAGCTCGACCCTCCGGTAGTCGTCGGCGGCGATGTGGAGGTCGCGGTCGGCAAGTGGGGTCTCGGCGATGAGCATCCGGAGCTGGTAGTCGCCCAGCACGGTTCCCTGCTCCGTCAGCCGCTCTCGCAGCCGGGCCAGCTCGGAGGCGGCCCCGGAGATCTCCTCGGAGAGCGAAGAGAGGCGGAGGTGGACCTGGTTCCTCATGAGATTGCCTTGTGGTTGTGAGGGGAAGGGGAAGTCTAGGGGCCACCAGGGGGCCCTGCAAGGGTCTCAGGTCGCGGCGCTGAGCCCCTCGCGAAGCAGCGCGTCCCGCAGCTGGGTTCGAGGGATCAACAGGTCTCCCTCGTGCTCGACGGCCACGGCCTCGGCGGCGTCCAGCACCGCCTCGGCGGCCCGGAATGCCGCCAGGTCCGTCGCGATCAGCTGGTGCGAGGAGTCGTTCACCTCAACCTCCACGGGCTCGCCCGCCGCATCCCCCGCGGACCCGGCGAGAAAGAAGGGGATCGGTACCGGGAGCTCCGGAGGCTGGGCTGCCGAGACGAAGGTGATCCCGGAGTCCGCCAGGATCCGGGCCGCGGTGATCTCCACGAGACCGCAGGCCTCGGCGATCGCGGCCAGGGTGGGAGGCTCGTCCGGCGGATCGCTGGCGAACTCTCGAGCGGCCTCGGCCGATGACTCGGTCGAGCACCGGCCGTCGAAGACGTACGCCTGGAGCCGGTGGCCGAGGAGCGACCGCCGGGCCTGAAGCGCGGCCCGGACCCCGAGCAGGCCTGGCTCGCCGGCGGGGAACAGCGCACCGACCAGGACCGGCTCGCCGGGCTCGAAGGTGGCGCACCCATACCGCTCGTCCGGGCACCCCGGTTCGGGGCGAGACTCGATGACCGCTGCCACGGTGCTGGCCACCAGGCCGATGAGGAGCGCGGCGCCGAGCCACTTCAGGGCCCGGCGGGAAAGACCAGTGATGGGATCCACGGGAGTGCCGGGGGCGGGATTTGAACCCGCACGGGCTTACGCCCAATCGGGTTTGAGCCGATCCTGTATGCCGTTCCAGCACCCCGGCGTCCCCATAGTTTATCCGGAACACGGGCAAGCTCTCAGGGATTCCGGCCGAAACCGGTGACAGGAAGGAGGCGCGGAGTCGTTAGGTGGCGCTGACGGTTGACGTGACGGCTGCGCTCCCCAACAGGGTACGGAGCTCGGCGACTAGGCCCGCGGACGCATCCACCCGGTACCCTTCCGAGAGGCGCAGCGTCTTGGCGCCGCCGTCCGACTCCAACCGGAGGACCACCGGCACCCGGCCCGGGTGAGCCGCCAAAGTCTCCTTCAGCCGGCTGACCATCCCGTTGGTGCACTCCCCTGTGGGGACGGAGAGTAGGAGTGGCTCGGTCGGAGCCTGCGGGGTCGGGCCGGAGCCGTTGCCGTCATCCTCCAGCTCCCTGATCTCCGAAGCCACCACCTGCAGCTCGCGACCCCGGAGGTCGATCCGTCCGCGGACCAGGACGATCCGGTCCCCCACCAGCGCCCCGTTCGCCTGCTCGAACAACGACGGGAACACCACCACCGGCACGCCACCGGCCAGATCCTCCAGCCGGAAGATCACGTACGGCTCACCCTTCCGGCTGAACCGCCGGGCCAGGGTGGTGATCACCCCTCCGATCCGGACCACGTCACCGTCGCCGAGCGTGGCAAGGTCAATCACCTCGTGGTCCGTGCTGGCCACCAGCCGGTCCCGGACCGCCAGGAGCGGATGATCGGTGACCCACTGCCCCAGCATCTGCTTCTCCTGGGCCAGCAAGGCGGCCTTCTCGAACTCCTGGCCCTGGAGCACCGCCTCGTCGAGCTCGTGGCCCGGGCCGCGTCCTCCCCCGAACAACGAGAACTGGCCGGCAGCCTCGGCTCGGCGCTCCGCGAGGATGGGCCCGGCCACCTTCTCGTACCCCTCGAGCAGAGCCATCCGCTTGTACCCCAGCGCGTCGAACGCCCCCGACAGGATCAGGCTCTCCAGCACCTTCTTGTGCAGGACGCCGGGGTCAACCTTCCGGCAGAAGTCCGTGAACGAATCGAAGGGCCCCTTCGTCTGGCGGGCCTCAGTGATCTGGCCCACCGCGCCGGCCCCCACGTTGCGGACCGCCGACAGGCCGTACCGGATTTCCTCGCCGGCGGGGGTGAACTCCAGCCCCGACGCGTTGACGTCCGGAGGCAGGACCGTGATCCCCATCAGCCGGCATGCGTTCAGGTAGAAGGGCTTCTTGTCCTTGTCGTCCTTGACGCTGGTGAGGAGGGCCGCCATGTACGCCACCGGGTGATGGGCCCGGAGGTACGCGGTCTGGTAGGCGATGAACCCGTACCCACACGCGTGCGAAGCATTGAAGCCGTAGTCCGCGAACGGCATGATCAGGTTGAAGGTGTCGTCGGCCAGCTTGGCCGAATAGCCGCGAGCGATCGCACCCTCGACGAACTTCTCCCGATGCGGGATCAGCTCCTCGCGGATCTTCTTCCCCATGGCCTTCCGGAGCAGGTCGGCCTCGCCCATGGTGTAGCCGGCCATCCTGACGGCGATCTCCATCACCTGTTCCTGGTAGACGATGATCCCGTACGTCCCCTCGAGCACCGGCTCGAGATCGGCGTGCGAGTAGGTGATCGGCTTCCGCCCGTGCTTCCGCTCTGCGTACTCGACGTGCATGTTCGCCGACAGCGGGCCTGGCCGGAACAGGGCCACCAGAGCCATGAGGTCCTCGAACCGATCCGGGGCCAGCTGCTGGACCAGTGAGCGCATGCCGGGACCTTCCAGCTGGAACACCCCCGTGGTGTCGCCCTTGCGCAGCATGGAGTAGGCCGCCTCGTCGTCCAGCGGTAGGTGGTCGACGTCGAGGTCCACGCCCTGGTCCCGGAGGATCCGGACCGTGTCCTCGATGACGGAGAGCGTGCGGAGCCCCAGGAAGTCCATCTTCAGGAGGCCCAGCTCCTCGACCCCGTGCATGTCGAACTGGGTCACGATCCGGCGGGACTCGTCGCGCGAGTCCTTGGACAGCTTGAGGGGCAGGTACTCGACCAGGGGCCGGTCGCCGATCACCACCCCCGCGGCGTGCACGGAGTCCTCACGCCGAAGGCCCTCGAGCTCCCGGGCGGTGTCCACGATCTCCTTGGCCTCGGGCTCCTTCTCGTAGGCCTCGGCCAGGTCACGGGAGAGGTCCAGGGCCTTGTCGATCCGGTACTCCCGGCCCAGCAGAGCGGGCGGATACATCTTGCACAGGCGGTCCCCCACCGACGCCGGGAACCCCAGGACGCGCGCCGCGTCGCGGATCCCCTGCTTCCCCTTGATGGTCTGGAACGTGATGATCTGAGCCACGTGGTCGTGCCCGTAGCGGTCGCCCACGTACCGGATCACCTCGTCCCGGCGGCGCTCGTCGAAGTCCATGTCGATGTCGGGCATGAGCTTGCGTTCGGGATTCAGGAACCGCTCGAAGATCAGGCCGTAGCGCAGTGGGTCCAGGTCGGTGATCCCCAGGCAGTACGACACCACGGACCCCGCGGCCGACCCGCGTCCGGGTCCCACCCTGATCCCGTGGTCCCGGGCGAACCGGATGAGGTCCCACACGATCAGGAAGTACCCGGCGAACCCCATGGAGCAGATGATCCGGAGCTCGTGCTCGAGGCGGTCGGTGACCTCCTGGGTCACCTCGCTGTACCGTCGGCGGGCCCCCTCCGCGGTGAGCTCTCGGAGATGGGTCTCCAGATCCCGCCCCTCCGGCGGCTCGAAGCTGGGGACGTGGAGGGGCGCGGAGTGCTCCACGAGCGGTGCCTCAAGGGCCGGGATGGTCTCCACGGACTCGGCGATGGCCACGGTGGCGTCGCACGCCTCGGGGACCTC